>SKOL01000485.1 GCA_007120055.1 Anaerobacillus sp. | reverse complement strand
TTGCCTGTTTTTAAAGGAAAACGGCATTGAGCCTCATAGTGAAACGCCCAATATTGCGATTGATGGCGCGAAGACGATGTTTTTTTCAGGACCGAACAATGAGTTGCTTCAATTTGTGGAGCGGTAGTTAGTTTTGCACGCACGTCTCTAAAAATTTTTAACAGAAAAAGTTCAGCAACAAGTGGATATGACATATAATTCCAAAGGTGGGTATAACTCACCTTTTTTTGTTGTGCTTTTTTGAGATGCAAGTGCTCTACTTGAAGTTTTATAATGACCGGACTTGTAGATAATGTATAAAAAGAGGTGATGTGTGTGCAAGAAGCTGCTATTCATAAAGCAAAAAGTTTTTTTGAATACTTACTTGCTCTAAATAATTTAGTCGGGAAGGTCACCCGCGATTATAAACAATTTGAAAAAAATTGGTCGATAAGTGAGCTAGAGAAGCTAGACGATTGTTTTTTGTTTGAGGATTGTGAAGATGAGGATACGCTATTGGAGATCCACAAAGTAGATATTTCTTCTGAGGATGAAATTTTTCCTGAACCCCCTTCGTTTATTAAAGATTGGTTAACCGTTGATTACTCAAATGAAGAAACTCGTTTAATCATGCCTAGCCGGATCTTAACAGATGAAGAGGGTACGTCTGCTGATGAAAAACAGGAGCTCTTTACGGATGATCCCGAAAGAGTGAACGCTTATCAACTATGGGAACGTGGTTGGAATGAATGGGCCGATCGTCTAAAAAGTAAAAAGCGAGCACAACGGTTATACGGTGAATTTTTCAACCTTATTCAGCAAATGGAAAGGGAAGGAGAAGCGCTTGAGTTTATTTATGGGAAAGGGATCTTTTGTTGGGAGCATCGTGATGAAAAAATAGGTACGATCCGTGCGCCTCTGTTAACGATAAAGCTTGAGCTTGATTTAGATGCAGATAAAGGGGTCATCACAGCGAGACGAGTCGGTAGTGAGCTTGCGGTGGAACGAGAAATGTTTTCGGGAGTGAGGCTTCCGAACACAGGGAAAGTGAAGCAGTTAACTTTGGAGATGGAAGGCCAAGATATTTTAGATGATCAAGACGATTTTTTTAATCAATTTGTTCAATTGGTTGATGCAAAAGGGGAATACATAGCAGACAAAGATGTTTCGCTTACTGCTTGTGAAGACCCGGTCATTTATGATCAGTCACTATTCTCTTTACGCAGAAAAAGTGTACGCGTATTACGGGACGATTTGGAAGCGATTATTTCAGGGATAACGGCAGGACAACTTGATTTATCAGAAACGATTACGGGAATTATCGGAGAAGCGACGGAACAATCAGGTGAAGAGTCCGAGAGAAACGATGAAGAGTTAGCGTTTACGAGTAATGAGCTATACTTTCCGCTTGATGCCAATGAACAGCAAAAAGAGATTGTTAATCGGATCGAACGACATTATGGCGTTTCTGTACAAGGTCCGCCTGGTACAGGGAAAACGCATACGATTGCCAATTTAGTTTCACATTTTCTTGCTCAAGGTAAGAAAGTATTGATTACGAGTCAGAAAGAAAGTCCACTCAAAGTGTTAAAAAGTAAAATTCCAGAAGAAATTCGTGATTTATGCGTCCCTGTGTTAGGTGGAGGGCGCGAATCTTTGCAAGAAATTGAGAAATCGATACGCGTGATTGGTGAGAAGTTAGGAGAGCTTAATCCAGAGCAGTTAGCACAAGAAATAACAAGAGAAAAAGTCGCTTTAGACGAAAGTAAACGAAATGAAGCGCGTTTAAAAAATCTCCTATTGGAGTACGCCAAAAAAGAAGGGCAAGAGCGGCACTTTAAAGGCGAGGTGATGTTTAAATATGATGTTGCAAAGCGACTGTCAGAAACAGCGACGAACTATCGCTGGTTGCAAGATGAAATTTCGATAGAAGAAGAATTTCCAATAAGTAAGCAGCAGTTTCAAGAGCTTTGGCAATTGAAATCTCAATTAAAAAGGGATGACTTGGTACTCCGTAATCTAGCATTGCCTAGCGTAAATAATCACGTCAGAAATCAATCATCATTTGAAGACTTGATTAATGAAGGTGAGAAATTAGAAAAGAGTAAAGAAAAGGCTCTATTGATTATAGAAAAATATCAGTTACAAGTAGATCACAATTTTATTGAAAAATTATTAAAAGAAGCGAAAGCATTGGCGAAGCATGTTGCGGTTTTATCAAACGAAAAATTAAAATTGATCATCGAAGACTCTAAGGCAGGCGGAGCAAGAGAAGAGCGTTGGCGAACGTTAATATTAGATCTAAAAAATGATGTAGAGCAATTACGTGAACTTCACCATCAGCTCATTACTCATAAAATTGAACTGCCTAATAAATCAATAGATGAAATAACAGACGATATTAAGGTTGCTAAAGGTCAATTACAAACAGGGAAAAAGCCTAACTTTTGGTTCTTTTTATTTAAAGGAAAACAGACAAAATATTTATTTGAAGCGCCAGTAGTAAACGGTCGTCCGATACAAGGGCTAAATGAGCTAGAGATTTTAGAGTCACATGTTCGATTTTTATTAAAGAAAGAAAAGGCTGCACGGATCTTTAACGGGCATATGATAGATGCCGGTTTAGAGCCTGTTTCAGAAAGTGACTCTCGTTTTATTAATTTAGTTGAAGACCAATTAAACGAACTCACCGTCGTTATGAATACGGTGGATGTCATCGAACAATTTAAGAAATTAGTCACATCGAATCATTTTGACCAAATCGATTTCTATAAGGTGGAACAGCTTCAGCAATTAACTGTAGAGCTAGAGATCGTTAATAAGTATCACCACTACCTTAAATGGTTTGAAAAATACGAACAAGAACTCGAGCAACTTAAAGGTTGGTCTGGTCAAGAACAAGAACCGATTTGGCAATCATTTTACGAAGCATTTTACACTAAGAATAAAGTGAAATGGGGGCAGCTACTTACTTATTTAGAGGAACGAACGTTATTAAAGGAACGTGTAATCGATTTTTATAAGTTAGTAGAGAAGGTCGCAAATATTCTGCCGTTAACCTCGAAGTGGCTGGAATTATCAGTGGGGGGCGATGCTCCTTTTCCTGACGATTACAAAGAGGCGTTTGATTTAAGAAAATTACAAACGTGGTTAGATGAAACGAAGGATGTCAGCATTAGTAAAATAAAGGAACAAATTGAAGAAGAACATAAAGTACAAAAACGACTCATTGGTAATATCGTTAGTAAGGCGACCTGGAAAAATCAAGTCGAGCGAATTACGGAACAAGAAAAACGCGCTCTTTCGGCATGGAAAAGTTATATAAAGCGCTTCGGAAAAGGGAGTGGTAAGTACGCTCACGTCAATTTACAAGGCGCTCGAGAGCAAATGAAAACGGCTCAAACTGCGATCCCTGTGTGGGTGATGCCGGTGAACCAAGTACTCGAAAACTTTCCGGTGTTAAATGAGAAATTTGATGTTGTCATTTTTGATGAAAGTAGTCAATGTGATATTTTTTCAATTAATGTATTAATGCGAGCGAAAAAGGTAATCGTCGTTGGTGATGATGAGCAAATAAGTCCGCAGGCGATTGGAACAAAACTTGAAGACGTCCATGAACTCGTAAGAAGGTATTTAGACGACATACCTAATGGGGGCTTATTTGATGGAAACATTTCGTTATATGAGATAGCTGAACAAACGTTTCCGAAAGAAGGGAAGTTAATGTTACGTGAGCATTTTCGCTGTGTTCCAGAGATCATCCAGTTTTCGAATGATCTAAGTTATGATGGGCAAATGATTCCGTTGCGCCTTCCTTTAGAGGAGGAGAAAATTGATCCACCAGTTTGGGCTGTTAAAGTTGAAGATGGCTACAATGATGAAAGGGAAAAAGACATTAATGTTCCAGAAGTAGATGCGATCGTTTCTGATATGCAAACAATGATTAATGATCCAACGTTTGAAGATCAGACGTTTGGGGTTATTGCGATGCAAGGACAAAAGCAAGCAAAGTTGCTTGAGACGAGGATCCGTGAAGGAATAGGCGACAAAGAGTTTGTGAAGCGAAAGATCATTTGCGGAAATTCTTACACTTTGCAAGGGGATGACCGTGACATTATTTTTCTTTCGTTAGTTGTCGCACCAAATCGTCGCTTTATGTCACTTACGAAAACAAGTGACAAACAACGTTTTAATGTCGCAGCGAGTAGAGCGAAAAACCAAATGCGTTTATATCATTCAGTAGATTTAGAACAATTAAAGTCGGATGATTTACGTTATAGGTTGCTGAGCTATTGTAAAAATCCGTCAAGGGTCATTGAAACGTTAGAGAATTTAGAAGAAATGTGCGATTCTCCATTTGAGGTTGACGTACTAAAAATGATTTTAGCAAGAGGATACAAAGTAACACCACAAGTGGTCGTCGGACATTATCGAATAGATTTCGTCATTGAAGGCTTACGTGATCGCTTAGCAGTAGAGTGTGACGGTGAAAAGTGGCACGGCCCAGAAAAGTTTGAAGAAGATATGCGAAGACAAGAATCGTTGGAGCGTGCTGGCTGGAAGTTTTGGCGAGTTCGAGGACGCGACTTTTACTTTGATAAGAAACAAGCGATGGAAAGTTTATGGAAACGCCTAGAAGAGTTAGGTATTGAACCGAGCTTTGCGATTGAAAGTGAAGTAGGTAAAGAAGAGAGTAGCTTAGTTGAAGGAAAGGATTGATAAAGCTCGGAGTAGGAAATAGTACAGTGAAGTTCAAAATGGAGAAATTATAGATGGTGGCTTACGTCGCGGCCGTTCGAGAAAGGCTAGGGTTTAGAATTAATCCTAGTCTCTTTCTTTGCACTTTTCGATAGTTTGTGCCAAAATTTAATGGGTGTCTACCCTTATCGGTGTCTGACACCGCTCGTGGACAAATCGCTTAAATGTCCGTCTCAGGTGGACATTATTATTGCTGGAAAGGTGTGTTTTAACATGGCTGACATAAATTTTGAACAGATTACATATGATGCTGAAGATGAAATTGGCTATATTTATTTAACTGAGCCGGAGAAATTTGATTATTATACGGAACAATTGCCGGAAAACGAAGAGATTATTTTGGATTTAGGTAAGGAAGTACCGGTCGTTGGGGTAGAGCTTGGTGGTGATTCAGCGAAAAAGATCGCAACATTATCAGATGAGCAAAAGCGTTTTGTGAAAAAAACGGATGATTATGGTCATCATTATTTTTCCTTTCGATTAGAGGACAAGCCGGTGAAGCAGTCGATCTCTTATGAGCGGATTATTGAAGTGAAATTTCTTTTTGCAGATGATGAGTGTGAAGATTTTATCGGAATTGAAGTATACAGTAACGACCCTAACTATACGTTTCTCGGGTGCGAAAGAGACGAAGGTGGGAAGTCAAAGGGGATATTTAAAAAACTAAAAGAACGTTTCGGTAAATAAGAAAAGCGTAAGCGCCTTGGTAAGCTCTGAAAAGCGTTGGAGAGCCATTTGACGGTTTATCTCCTCTTGAAACTTAAAAACCTTTAATGTTAAAACCTCCAATTCAAACATCATGTTTGCAATTGGAGGTTTTTTGTTGAATAAGTTAATAAGTTAAGTGCCTGGCACCAGTTTAGAAGAAAAAAGAGTGTGAATTTTTCAATTTATTTGTTACTATTTACATAGGTGTATCTTGGTATTATTGGAATATACTATGTACATTTTTAAATTTTAATAAAGTTCTCAGTTAAGTGAATTTCATACTTACATTAATGGAGCAATATTAAACAGTGTGTTGTGTAAGCGGTTAAACGCAACTACATATAAATTCTTAATGGCAATAATATTAAATGATGAAATTTTTAAAAATTCGAAGCGTTTTTAAACTACTAATAAAAGGGGGGCAATGCAGTGAGTATTCGAAATAAAATGATTTTAGTTTGTTTTTTGCTCGTATTAGGTCCGATGTTAACGCTAGGTTTTGTTAATAATTTCCTTGCAGATAGAGAGTTAAATAGATTGACAGAGGACTCGCTTCAAAATGATGTTTATTTTTCGATACGAATTTTAGAAGAAATTAACCAACGTGTTGAAAATAATCAATTAACGCTAGAAGAAGCAATTGAACATGCGAACACGCTTCTTTTAGGAGAAAAGGGCGCAGATGGGACAAGGCCTTTACCGAAAGATATTAAAATCGGTGAGAGTGGTTATGTCTTTCTTTTAGATACAGAGGGCAATTTACTTGGACATCCTGTTCTAGAAGGGGAGAACATGTGGGCAGTTGAAGATCCTAACGGTGTGATGGTTGGAAAAGGTCTAGTAGAAGCAGCTACCTCTGGAAATGGTTTTTTCTTTTATGATTGGGCTTTACCGGACGAGCCAAATGTGATCGAGCCGAAAATAACATACACCGCATATTATCCGAAGTGGGATGTGATTATAGCGGCAGGTTCTTACGTCGATGAGTTTAGTAATTCTTCAGCACTATTTATGGCAACGATCATGACGAGTCTGATCGCCCTTGGCGTCACCGCTGTTTTTATTATTATTTTTTCAAGGCGAATGACAAATCCAATTATTTCGATTTCCAATCAATTAAATGAAATCGCTGAAGGGAATTTAACGATCGAGCCTAAAGTGAAAAATAACGATGAAGTTGGCATGTTAGCTGTTGCAAGTAAGCAAATGGTTCATTCTTTACGATCACTGATTGGTCAGCTAAGTAAGACGAGCTCACACCTAGCTGTTTCAGCTGAAGAGATGAACTCAAGTACGAAACAATCTACATATTTAAGCGAACAAATTTCTTCAAGTACAGAAAATGTCGTCAAAGGTTCTGAAGCACAACTCGAAGCGATTAATAACGGAACAAAAGTGTTAAAAGAAGTAAATCATACGATTTTGAAAATTGCTACGAATGTTCAAAATGTGAAAGCGCTCGTTCATCAGACGTTAAGCTTAGCATCAGATGGCTCAACTGAAATCGATAAGTCAACGAGTCAAATGGAAGTGATTGAAGGAAAGATAAGTAACTTAGATCAATTAGTTAACAACTTAGGGGAAAGATCGTCGAATATCCAACAAGTTGCCAACTTAATTACAGACATTGCCGATCAAACGAATCTTTTAGCGCTTAATGCAGCAATTGAAGCTGCTAGAGCAGGAGAACATGGCAAGGGGTTTGCTGTTGTTGCGGATGAAGTACGGAAACTTGCTGAGCAATCTTCACTGTCGGCACAAGAAATCGGTAACTCTATTAATGTTATTGAAAAAGACATTAATGAAGTCATCAATTCAATGCAGGATGGGATTAAAGAGGTTTCAGCTGGAAAAGAGTTGGTACATTCAGTTGGTTCAAAATTTGCAACGATCCACCAATCTGTATCAAATGTTGCTAACGAAACAGAAGATGTTTACAAAGCGACAAAAGAAATGACGGATAGTAGTGAACTAACAGATTCGATCACAGAGATTAAAGAATTAGCAGAGATGAATGTAGCTTCTACCCAAGAAGTAAGTGCTTCATCAGAAGAACAATTAGCGATCGTCGAAGAAATCGAAGCTTCGGCGCAATCACTCGCTAAAATGGCTGTAGAATTACAAAACATAACAAAACAATTTAAAGTTTAATCAATCGGGGCGCCATAACGGTGTCCCGTTTTTT
>SKOL01000679.1 GCA_007120055.1 Anaerobacillus sp. | reverse complement strand
CCTGAACCTTCGTTAATAATTCTTTCTAACGTTTCTTTTAACTTATAGCGAGCATTTTCAGGCATTAATGATAACTTCGCTTGTATTCCTTCTCTAACAATCGAATTTAATGAACGTCCAAAAATGTCGGAGTTCCAAATAGAGAGTGGGTTTTCTTCAAAGTCTTGCATCAAGTAGCGAACAAGCTCTTCACTTTGCTTTTCTGTACCGATAATTGGTGCAAATTCAGATTCCACATCCACTTTAATCATGTGGATGGATGGAGCAACAGCCTTCAGTCTAACACCAAAGCGTGACCCTTGACGAATAATTTCAGGTTCATCTAAACTCATATCATTAACGGTCGGTGCTGCAATACCATAACCTGTTTGCTTAACCATCTTTAATGCATCTGCAACTTGATCATATTCTGATTTGGCATGCGCAAAATCTTGCATCAGTTGCAGAAGGTGATCCTTGCCTCTAATTTCTACACCAACTACTTCTTTTAAAATTTGATCATATAAATCATCCGGAGCATACAGGTCAATTTCAGCTACCCCTTGCCCCATCTCAATCCCCGCTAAACCAGCATGATCGATAAATTCATATTCACCAAATTGCCCTACTACTCGATCTACATCCCTTAGACGCTTAATATCTTTTACAGTTTCCTGCACTGCATCTTCATAACTTTTTCGTAACCAATGATCTTCTCTTAGAACCATTACCCAACTCGGTAAATTTACATTTACTTCATGAACCGGGAACTCAAAGAGTACTTCTCTTAATACACTGTTAATGTCTTGTTCATTCATACCTTCTACACTCATCGGCAACACTGGTACGTCATGTTTTTCACTAAGCTCTTGTCTTAATGCGTCTGTTTCTGGATGGTGTGGACGTACAGTATTTACGATAACAATAAACGGCTTTCCTACTTCTTTTAATTCACTAATTACTCTTTCTTCTGACTCAATATAGCTAGAACGCGGAATTTCCCCAATCGTCCCATCCGTTGTAATGACTACACCTAATGTAGAATGTTCTTGAATTACTTTTCTAGTACCGATTTCAGCTGCTTCTTGAAAAGGAATAGGTTCTTCATACCAAGGCGTATTAATCATTCTTGGGCCATTTTCATCTTCGTAACCTTTAGCCCCTGGAACTGTATAACCAACACAATCAACAAGTCTAACATTTACGTCAAGCCCTTCATCAACATGAAGTTGTACAGCCTGGTTAGGTACGAACTTTGGTTCTGTTGTCATAATTTGTTTTCCAGCCGCACTTTGTGGTAATTCATCTTGAGCTCGCGCTTTTTCTGACTCATTCTCAATGTTTGGAATGACCACAAGTTCCATAAACTTTTTAATAAAAGTCGACTTTCCTGTTCTAACGGAGCCCACCACTCCTAAATAAATATCGCCACCCGTTCTTTCAGCGATATCTTTGAAGATATCAACTTTTTCCACGTGATCCCCTCCCGATCATTTGTTTAAAATATTTCATCCACGACATAATTCTTGAATTATTAATCTATAAAGCTTTTATCGTGGAAGCTTCCGTTATTCTCATTGGTACAACCTCGGACAATATATATTTATGATGTTGTCCAACAAATATGACACTAGATTAAAAAAAGTTCATGTCATCAAGATAAAATTTAAAATAAAATCTTTAACCGATACAACTAGTCATCACCTACTTATACATTTTCCTCCAGTCGATACAATGTTCGAATTATCTTTCATTAGTGGCTTTATGTAGATGGTTGTTAAAAATTCACAAATTTTTAACGCACAAAAAAAAGCCCCCTTCCTTTTTGTATATATATGTGGATTGAGGCTTTATATAACTATTTTATTAAATTTATTTGAGTAAATTTCATAATTACCTAAATCGAGCCATATCAAACTAAATGTAGTTGCAAACGAATTAACGTAGCTACATATAGTTACTTAAAGGCGATAATATTGAATTATGAGATCAATCTATTCATTTGCAAAAACAACTTTTCCATCTTCTAACGTATACGGAACTGAATTTTGCGGAACGAAAAAGAAATATTCTACTAATATCGACCGAATATCGTCACCAGGTTGTAATTGATGCTCAAATTTATTTAAAGCATAATTGAGATCTAAAGTATAGTCCACAATGACGGTTCCATTTCCGTCCATTAATAAAGGAAGGCGATGATCAGGATGAAATGGGCTATTGACGGTCGGTGCTTCTTCTAGATTTAGCTTTTCATGGTCTAATAAAAACACATTAGTCGAAACAACCTCTTCTACAGGTGCGAAACGGTTTTTACGCCGATATTCATTAACTGTTCTTTGGAAGTCTTGAATTCTTCTCGTAATCGTTAAATCAATCAATTTCACTTTAGGGTCTTCTTCTACATTAACTAAAACGTATTGATACACCCCGCCGTTTTCAAATGAATTACCTGGCGCGTTCTGAATATATCTTGGGACTAGTTTATGAAATTCAATTAAATATTGTTGAAATGAATTCGTTTCTTTTTCAGAATATCGAACTGGTAATACTTGATTTTCTAAACGATACTGAACAACTGCCTGTTCAACTAAATTAATTTGTTCCTCAAATGGAACTTGATTTTCGACTCTTTTTTCATCAGGATATAAACAACCCGTTAATATAAGTATCATAGAAAGCAGGAGAATTTTTTTCATTATAATCAAAACCTCTTTTAATAACGCTGTTTTCGTATTAAGTGTTGCTTTTCAAATTAACCATAATTCTAAGTAATCTCAAGGGTTGGCATCTTTTCGTTTTCTGTAAAAACCATAATCCCATGAAAATAAGTCATTTACCAACCCAATTCATAGTAAAAGCAACAATCTTTACGAAAAGAGCCTTTAATAATAACAATATTTTCCTTTCATTTTAAACTGCCGGGACATTAAATACAATTAATAAGATTAAAAAACCTGCCAAAATCATACAAATAAATGCGAAAAAAAGAACGATTTTCTGCATAATTCCTTTTAGTTTTTCTCTAGCTACATAGGAACCAACAACTGCAAAAAACATTAAACCCATCGTAATAAAGGTTACGTACATTTTAATTAAACCTTCAGACATTAGCAATCTCCTCCATTTTACATCATTACAAAACCAACAAACCAACTTTCATACAAAACCTTCATGACGGTAACCGTCACCAAAGCTACTGACCTCATACACACCACGGAATACAGCTTTGAGAATACTCCATGCAGCTTTGCGACGAGTAACCGCAGGAGCATTTTTATCTAATATGGAAAAGGCGGCCGATTTCCTTCTCTTCGCTGTAAACCTCTATCGAGTTTTAGAGGCTCGTTCATGAAAATCGCCCTCCTTTTTTCATAACAAACCATTATTTAATGCCGCATCATTATAGCACAGTATACACTGTTTTTAAATTAAAAAGTCTTTTAATCTACTAAACAAAAAAACGGTTGCTCAAATGAGCAACCAAAAGATTTAGAACGAATGCTAATCAACTAGCAACTTTAATACTTTAAATTTTTACTTTATAGAACTATAAAGAAAGGGGCGTTTCTTTATGATTTCCGCTAAATACAATAGTCCTAAAAAGAGCCCTTGTTGATGTTCGTTCTGTTTCAGTATATGCATGTATAAAAGAAATCGTAGACAACACTCGCCTATATAAGGCTATTTTTTCCCGAACATCTTAGCAAGAGTCCCAAAATCCATCGGCATATTGTTATTAACTATTGCCTTTACTAATTCATCTTCCTTTTCTTTAGAAACTGGTTTATTCGCAAGTTTCGCTACTTGTTGAATTAAATTCCTTACTGTTTGTTCGTCTTTAAAATTAGCACCACTTACTGAGTTAGCTAAATTAAAAATATCCTCTTGCTTCACATTGGTTTTCTTTTCAATGTTATCAAAAAAAGAATTGTTTTTATCCACAGTGATGTCCTCCCTAAGAATAAGTTTCATCATATCATATGCAATAAGGAAAACATTGTGAATAGAAAAGCGTTAAAGGACTAGAAAATCTAAAAAACACTTCACCAGCGCTCACAGTAGTATAGATCTTACACTGCAAGCAAAGGTAAAGTGTTTAAGCATCTTTTCAGCCTGGCTAAAAATTAGAAAAGCGTAAAAACGTTATAAACTTAAATCTTCCACTTCATTCGTTTTAACACGCCCCATTAGCTCATCAACTGCATCATTAGGATGTTTATCATTAAACAACACATCATATAAAACTGAAGTTATCGGCATTTCAACCTCTTCTAGCTTAGCCAATTGGAAGGCTGCTTTGGTAGTACGGACACCTTCTACTGCCATTCCCATATTTTCTAACACTTCATCTAAGGACATACCTTTACCTAACATATTCCCCGCTCGCCAATTTCGACTATGAACACTAGTGCACGTGACAATTAAATCACCTAATCCTGAAAGACCGGCAAATGTGAGTGGGTTAGCGCCTAACTTGATTCCAAGTCGAGCGATCTCCGCCAACCCTCTTGTCATAAGAGCCGCCTTCGCATTGTCTCCAAAACCTAAACCGTTCGTTAAACCAGCACATAATGCGATGATATTTTTTAACGCTCCCCCAATTTCAACACCAATTAAATCAGGGTTCGTATATACACGAAAATGCTTATTCATAAATAAATCTTGCACATACTCCGCTTCTTCAATCTGCAAAGAAGAGCTAGTTACTGTCGTAGGCTGGCGAAGACTTACTTCTTCTGCATGACTTGGGCCCGATAAAACGACAACAGACTTTCTTAACTGTTGTGGAATTTCTTCTTCTATCATTTCCGAAACACGTTTTAAGCTATCAGGTTCAATTCCTTTACTCGCATGAATAAAGGTAACAGCTGTCTTTAAGCTAGGCTTCATTTCCTGAAGTACTTGTCTAATTGCTTTTGTTGGAACAACAATTAAAATCGCCTCAACACCATCTACCGTTTTTGCCAAGTCAGTATATCCTACGATATTTTCCGGAAAATGAATTTCAGGTAAATATTTTTGGTTTGTCCGTTTCTCATTAATTTCATTAATTTGGTCTTCGTCTCTTCCCCATAACCGTACATGATGCTTATTATCAGATAAAACAATACTTAATGCACTTCCCCAACTACCTGCACCAATAACCGCTATATGAGCCATCTTTATTCCCTCCATTACTTTACTTTTTTACCGATTTTATTTTCAGTTCCACTTAGTAATCTAGAAATATTTGATCTATGTCTCCAAAATGATAAAGCTGTAACAATTAATAATAAATACACATACTCTATCGGATAAATAAAGTAATCACGGAAAAAAATCGTAAGCAACGTAGTTCCAATTAAAAAAAGCAGCGACCCAAGAGATACAAACCTAGTAATAACAATACTAACAATTGCAATAATCCCTGCATATAAAGCAGGAAGAAAGACGAGTGTTGCTAATACTCCTATAGTAGTAGCAACACCTTTTCCACCTTTAAACTTTAAAAATACCGGCCAATTATGCCCTACGATTGCCATGAGTCCGGCTAATGCGGGTGCTAAACCTTCTCCAGCTAAATATAAGCCGATAAGAACCGCTATGATCCCTTTTAAAGCGTCACATAAAAGGACTAAAATAGCAGGTCCGGTCCCCAAAACACGGAGGGTATTTGTTGCCCCGGCGTTTCCACTACCGTGTTGACGTATATCTACTTTTTTTACTTTTTTAGCGATAATATAACTGAAACTAATAGAGCCAAGTAGATATCCTACTACCGCAGAAAATATAATCATCGTCATCTTTTTACTCCCCTAGTTTTTATTACTAAAAGCACGTTTGGATGAATCAAAATATTTAATCGTTCTTTTTTCTAGCAAGAATCCTTATAGGCGTTCCTTTAAATTCAAATGTCGCTCGAATACGATTTTCTAAAAAGCGTTCATAAGAAAAATGTAAAAGCTCAGGTTCGTTTACAAACAGAACAAATGTAGGCGGCTTTACAGCTACCTGAGTAACATAATTTATTTTTAGACGTCTCCCTTTATCAGTTGGCGTAGGATTCATTGCGACAGCGTCCATAATTAAGTCGTTTAAGACATTTGTAGGCACTCGCAAGTTATGATTTTCTGCTACCTCACTTACCATTGGTAAAATTGTATGTAAGCGTTGTTTCGTTTTAGCAGATACAAAAAGAATTGGTGCATAATCTAAAAATAAAAAATGATCTTTTATTTTCTGATGAAACTCTTGTAAGGTTTTATCATCTTTCTCAAGCGCGTCCCACTTATTTACAACAATAATAACAGCTCTGCCTGCTTCATGGGCGTAGCCAGCAATTTTTTTATCTTGTTCAATAATACCTTCTTCAGCATTTAAAACAACTAAAACAACATCCGAACGTTCAATTGCCTTTAGTGCTCTTAATACACTATACTTTTCGGTACTTTCATACACTTTTCCTTTTTTTCTCATACCAGCTGTATCAATTAACACATAGTCTTGATCATCTCTAGAAAATGGTGTGTCGATTGCATCTCTTGTTGTTCCAGCGATATTACTTACAATAACGCGATCTTCACCTAAAATCGCATTTACAATCGACGATTTACCAACATTTGGTCGACCGATTAGCGAAACTCGAACCGTTTCTTCATCATACAATTGCTCATCCAGCTCTGGAAAATGCTTAATCACTTCATCTAGTAAGTCACCTAAACCTAAGCCGTGCGCACCTGAAATGGCAATCGGATCACCCATCCCTAATGAATAAAATTCATATAATTGTTCTTGCATTTCAGGGTTGTCAACTTTATTGACGGCAAGTACAATTGGTTTTTTTGAACGAAATAACAGCTTAGCAACTTCTTCATCAGCACCGGTTATACCTTCTCTTCCATTAACGATAAAAACAATTACATCTGCTTCCTCAATAGCTAATTCAGCTTGTTGTCTCATTTGAACAAGAAGCGGTTCATCACTTAATTCAATTCCACCTGTATCTATGAGGTTAAATTCCCGATTTAACCACTCTCCCGAACTATAAATACGATCTCGAGTAACACCAGGCATATCCTCTACAATCGATACTCTCTCCCCAACAATTCGATTAAAAATCGTTGATTTACCGACATTTGGCCGTCCTACAATTGCAACTACTGGTTTTGTCATAAAATTACCTTCCTTCAATCCAATCTGTAACAAAGGAGCGTCCCATAAGTGTCTGACACTTTTGTTTTTGGGGCACCCACAAGTTTCCTCTAAATCTTAGCTTATCCATTTTACCAAAAAACACTATAAATAGACAACATTATTAAGAAAAGCGCAAGCGCCTTGGTAAGCTTCGACAAGCGTTGGAGGGCCAGCAACGTTTTGCCTCCTCTTCGATTTCCCCTCATGAATAGGCAAATCTTGATGGACCGAAACGCTCGAGAAGCTAGGCGCTGAAGCTAGACAAGAAAAGCGCAAGGTGCCTGCCTATCGGCGAAAACCGGTGGAAGACCTTCCTGTAGCGGTAGACATTTTTTGCTTTACAAATAAATCGAGCCACTTTACAAAATTTTCGAATGAATACCATATGTAAGTAAAACCAACTGTTATTGCAATTATATCTAAACTTTCTAATTTTCCTATCCCAAAATCGGTAACTAAACTATTTAAAAATAGTGTATAAATGAT
>SKOL01000729.1 GCA_007120055.1 Anaerobacillus sp. | reverse complement strand
TCAAGCAATATTGCTTCAAAATAATGGCTTGCATCTTGAAATTCAAATTGATGATACACATCCGATCGGACAAACGGATCAAGCAGGAGTTAAAGATATTGTTTTAGAATCTGCACTTACAACGATTATGGACTTTGAAGATTCTGTTGCGGCTGTAGATGCAGAAGATAAGGTTGAAGTTTATCGGAACTGGTTAGGTCTTATGAAAGGAGATTTATCGGCAACTTTTCAAAAAGGAAACAGTAAGGTGATGAGAACGTTAAATGGTGATCGTTCGTATCATTCTGCTTCAGGTACATCATTTTCTTTACCTGGTCGATCTTTATTGTTTGTCCGAAATGTTGGTCATTTAATGACGAATAATGCCGTATTATATGAGGGTGGAAAAGAGATTCCTGAAGGGATTTTAGATGGTGTGATTACCGGTCTAATTTCGTTACACGACTTAAGAAGAAATGGTCAATATAAAAATTCTAAAAAGGGATCCGTTTATATTGTTAAACCGAAAATGCACGGTTCTAAGGAAGTGGCGTTTGCTAACAAACTATTTAATCGAATTGAAGATTTACTAGGATTAGAGAGGAATACATTGAAAATTGGGGTCATGGATGAGGAACGTCGAACGTCACTAAATTTAAAAAATTGTATCGAAAAAGTAAAAGAGAGAATAGTCTTTATTAACACTGGCTTCTTGGACAGAACAGGAGATGAAATTCATACGTCAATGGAAGCGGGTCCTGTTGTACGCAAAAACGAAATGAAATCTTCAATATGGTTACAAGCTTACGAGAAATCAAATGTAGCAACAGGTGTTAATGCCGGGTTACCTGGTCGCGCTCAAATTGGTAAAGGGATGTGGGCGATGCCAGATTTAATGAGTGATATGGTAGAACAAAAGATTAGCCATCTTAAGGCAGGAGCAAATACAGCGTGGGTTCCATCACCGACAGCTGCTACATTACACGCATTGCATTACCATCAATTAAATGTAACGGAAGTCCAAAAGCAAATCATGCCAGAGAAGGAAGAGGCCTTACGTGATTGTTTATTACAACTGCCACTAGCTGATGAGCAAAATTGGAGCACTGAAGAAATTCAACAAGAGTTGGAAAATAATTCGCAAAGTATTCTCGGTTACGTCGTGCGTTGGGTAGAACAAGGGGTTGGGTGTTCGAAGGTACCAGATATTAATAACGTTGGATTGATGGAAGACCGGGCAACTTTGCGGATTTCTAGTCAACAATTGGCCAACTGGATACATCATCAAATTTGTACCGAAGAGCAAGTGTTAGAGACGATGAAAAAAATGGCCAAAGTAGTTGATGAACAAAATATTGGTGATCCTGATTATAGAACCATGTCTAATGACTATGAAAATTCAGTTGCATTCCAAGCAGCTTGTGACCTCGTATTTCAAGGTTGTGCTCAGCCAAGTGGGTACACAGAACCGATCCTGCATAAAAGACGTATCGAAGCAAAATCGAAAGTGAAAGTAGGTACGAATCGTTAAATTAAACTTATAAGAAGATATGCTAGGAAAACTGCCTTTTAAAATTGAAGGCAGTTTTTCTATTTTTCTAATGAGGGTATTAAATTGATGATATTATATTTCGATCTTGGACAAGTCCTTTACTTGACGAAACTCCAATGACAGATATCAACAATCTATAAGACAGAGTCTGTCGAAAAAACTTAAAAAATATTACTCGGGAAATAAGTGTTCACTTTTCTTCATAATTTCTCGATTGTTTCTTCACAGTTTTTTTGCATGATGTAGTAAAGGTATAAAAATATATGTTGTTTTCAAATACGTGTTGCAAAAAATTAACAATTTCTTAGAAAAAGCGAAAATGGGTGATAAAAATGAAAAACAGAGTAAAAATCTTTGGGTTTCTTTTTGTGTTTTTGTTATTAACTCCATATCAAGTCTTTGGCCATAGTCCGAGAGAGGGGCTTGGAGGTATTAACTCTCCTTGGTTAGCCGGTCAAGAAAACCCGCTAGAGCCAGGGGCAAATTGGTGGTTATTAGGGACTTTTGCAGCGATTAATTTAGGGTTTATTTTATTTGGGGCAATTCGTAAGTTTAATAAGAATAGGAAGGTTAGCCTTAACTAACAGGGAGGAACAATGTCAGTTTCAAGATTTGCCAAGCCTACTCTTGAAAAGGTTATATTAATAGATTAGAGAAGTAGATAGAAATTAAAGGAGATGGAGAAATGAATATAAAAAAGGGGTTATTAACGTTTGGGTTAGCTAGCGTTTTGGCGATCGTATCGGCGTGCGGGTCTGAAGAAAGAGTTGATGAAACAGAATCGTTTTTCGTTGGTGAAGCTGTTCAAGATCGTGAACAAGCATTTTCTTATACACATATTCATGGAATGTCGATAGATCCGAATGATTCGGAAAAAGTTCTTTTAGCTAGTCATGACGGTTTAATTGAATTTAATAAACAAAATGGTGAAGCTTACTATGTCGGTAATAAAAGGTTTGATTTAATGGGCTTTTCTCAAGTAGCTGATACAGCATATTTGATGACTAGTGGTCATCCAGAGCCTGGTAGTTCTTTAGAAGACCCACTAGGATTTATGTGGAGTGAAGACTTAGGTGAAACGTGGGAAATCCGTAGCTACTATGGAATGATTGATTTTCATGCATTAACAGCTACTCAAAGTCAAGATAAACTATTATCGTATGCGATTGACGGCAATGATCATTTTATTTTTGAATCCACTGATAAAGGTTATAGTTGGGAAGTCGTCGAAACAAATGGTTTACCGTTGGAACCTGATGAGTTTTTTGACTTAGCGATTGCTCCTAATAATGATGATGTCGTTTATGCAGCAACGAGTTCTGGATTAATGTACTCAGAAAATGGCGGCGTAGATTGGAGTACAAAAGTGGAAGGCTTTGTTACGGCACTTAATGTAGTAAGCGATGATGAAGTCATTTTTTATGAAGCAAGCCAAAGTGGGTTGTATAGATTAAAAGGAGAAGAATTTATCACATATGAACTGTATTTACAAACAGATGCAGCAAACTATATCGCAATCAACAATTCGTCTGAAGTAACTGTTGCAACCTTCCAAAACAACCTGTATGAAACGACAGATCACGGTGAAAATTGGAAGCAGCTTGTTGAAGAGGGTAATTTCTAAACGTTATTTTAAATAATACACTTTGAGGGTCAGTTCCTTATCCGTTTTTGCGGTGTGGAGCTGACCCTTTTTGCTTTAAAGCAAAGTTTCTAAAAACCATTTTAAACCAAATAAAAACAACAAAATTATCACTAGCACAATGACCGCAATTCCAAAACCGAATTTAAGCCCGGGAGTTGCGGCTGGAAATTCTGCTCCGTAATATGGGGTTCCGTGCACGAGGTCACCGCCTTTCAACGGTTTAGAACAAAATATGTTTACAAATAAAGAACGGTTAAGGGAACGGAGTGAATCCGATTAAATAGTTAAATGATAGGCCTTAGGTTAAATCCTATACTTTGTATATATCTAATAAATAAATTAATTAGCAAATTATAAATACCTCAATCTCGTAGCCAGAGTCATAGTACGAGGGTCTGTGTGGACCGAAGGGTTTATTATTTTATTTACAACTATGGTGACGAAGATACCAATTATATACTTTTTCTATACCAACTTTTAAATTGGTGGAGGAACTCCAGCCAGTACTTTCTAACAAACTTACATCTAGCAATTTTCTTGGTGCTCCATCGGGTTTGGATAGATCATTGATAATTTTACCTTCAAACCCAACCACATCCTTTATTATGGTTGCTAATTCACCTATTTCTATATCTTTACCAGTCCCAATATTTATATGCATATTATTGTTATAATTATGCATGAGATGAATGCAAGCATCAGCTAAATCATCAACGTATAAGAATTCTCTTTTAGGTTTCCCGGTCCCCCAGATAACTACTTGTTCATCTCCGTTGACTTTGGCTTCATGGAATTTTCTTATTAGTGCAGGCAGAACATGAGACGTTTGTAAATCAAAATTGTCGTTAATTCCATAGAGGTTTGTAGGCATGACAGATATAAAGTTGCATCTATACTGTTGCCTATAAAATTTGCATAATGCTACACCACTAATTTTTGCGATTGCATATGCTTCATTTGTTGGCTCCAACAGACCTGTAAGTAAATGCTCTTCTTTAATTGGTTGTGGAGACATTTTTGGATAAATACAAGAAGACCCTAAAAATAATAGCTTCTTAACTTTATATTTGTAAGAATTGTGAATAATGTTTGCTTCGATCATTAGGTTATTATATATAAAGTCAGCTGGAAAAATATTGTTAGCATTAATCCCACCTACTTTTGCTGCAGCTAAGAAAACATACTCGGGCCTTTCCTCATCAAAAAAATTTTCAACCGCATCTTGTCTTATTAAATCCAGTTCTTTTGATGTTTTCATGATAATATTTTTGTAACCACGTTCATATAGAGTTCGCACAATGGCTGACCCGACCATACCTGTATGTCCAGCTACATAAATTTTACTTCTCTTATTCATTTCATTCACCTCCAAAACTTCATTTGTTGCATTATGATAGTTCAACTGATAATTATGTTTCTTTATGACTTTTAGGAACAAGCATTAGTAATTATAAATACCTCATTTTATTGCCTTTGAATTTTAGAATAATACATCATTAAAATTTAGAACACTCAGTTTTTTTACATTAATTTAAATTAATGTACGGAATATTATATGTATCTAAAATTTAACTGTTATTACTAGAGGTGTATCTCTTAAAAATTATCTATTTAATAATGGAAATTAAGTAATAAGCCCTAACCCTTTTCATGAGTGAAACATACGCTAGAAATATACAATGTCCATTTTGTTTGAACTTAACTTGAAAAGCATTTAAAACAACTTTTACAGAGAGGTTATATCATGGGAAAAGTAGCATTAATTACAGGTATTACTGGTCAGGATGGGGCTTATCTTGCTCAATTTTTATTGGAAAAGGGATATGTTGTACATGGCTTAAAAAGAAGAAGTTCATTATCAAACACTGAAAGAATTAATGATCTCATTAAGGAAAATAGTAATAAATTTCATTTACATGATGGTGATCTTACTGATTCTTTGAATATAGTACGTATTATAAAAGAGGTTGAGCCTGATGAAATATATAACTTAGCTGCTATGAGTCATGTTCACGTTAGTTTTGAAACACCAGAATATGCAGCAAATGTAGATGGAATAGGAACATTACGTATCATAGAAGCGGTAAGAATATTAGGTTTAACTAAAAAGACTAAAATTTATCAAGCTTCTACTTCAGAACTATTTGGAAAGGTCCAAAATGTTCCTCAAAATGAAGAAACACCTTTTTATCCAAGAAGCCCCTATGCTGTAGCAAAACTTTATGGTTACTGGATAACCGTAAACTATAGAGAAGCTTATAATATGTTTTTGTGTAATGGAATTTTATTTAATCATGAAAGTCCAATCAGAGGAGAAGATTTTGTTACTAGAAAAATCACGAAAAGTGTGACAAGAATTGCTTTAGGTTTGCAGGAAAAGCTCTATTTAGGCAATTTGAATGCAAAAAGGGATTGGGGTCATGCTAGAGATTATGTGGAAGCTATGTGGTTAATCCTTCGACAAGATGAACCAGAGGATTATGTAATTTCAACTGGTGTTACTACAGAAGTAAGAGAATTTGTACAGCTTTCGTTTTCTCAACTAGGGATTGAAATAGCATTTAAAGGTGAAAAAGAAAATGAAAAAGGCTACGTGAAAGCCTGTAATGACTCAAACTATCAATTACCTATTGGTAAGGAAGTAATATCAGTAGATCCCAAATTTTATCGACCAACTGAAGTAGATTTGTTAATCGGAGATAATACAAAAGCAAAAAAGAAATTAGGTTGGTCTCCTAGAACTTGTTTGAAAACACTGGTTAAAGAAATGATTGAACATGATCTAAAAGAAGCACATAAAGAAAAATCTTAAAATTAGTAGGGGTTAGTTCAAATACTTTCTTAGACGAGAAATAGCAATACCTAAGAGTGGATAAAAACCTTAGGTGAATATTTTGAAAATGGGGTAATCATGTGAAATTAATATTATTATCTGGAGGATCAGGAAAAAGACTTTGGCCGCTTTCAAATGAATCAAGATCCAAACAGTTTTTAAGCCTTTTAAAGAATAAAGAGGGGCAACCTGAATCAATGGTTCAAAGAGTTTGGAAGCAGCTTGAAATAAATAGTTTAAAAGACTTGTCGTATGTTACAACTAGTAAAACGCAAGTTGATATAATACAAAACCAGTTAGGAACAGATGTGCCATTAATTATTGAACCAAATAAAAGAGACACTTTTCCAGCTATAGCATTGTCTTGTTTGTATTTGTACTCAAAAGAAAAAATACCTTTAAATGAAGTAATATGTGTGCTACCTGTTGATGCATTTGTAGAAAATAATTATTTTGAAAAGATTAAAGAATTAAATTCAGTTGTTAAACAATCAAATGCAAATCTTACTTTACTTGGAGCAACACCTACCTATCCATCTGAAAAATATGGATATATATTACCCGATCAAAAAAGAAAGAATAAAAAAAAGCAAAGCTATTTACCTGTAAGAAAGTTTATAGAAAAACCAAGCGAAGTAACAGCTAAAAAATTAATTGAAGAAGGTGCTCTTTGGAACTGTGGAGTATTCGCTTTTAAACTTAGTTATATCATTTCTATTATCAAAGAAAATGGGTGGCCCACGTGCTATGATAAATTTTTTCAGATATATGAACAGTTACCTTCTAAAAGCTTTGATTATGAAGTAGTTGAAAAGGAGAGTAAGGTTAGTGTAGTTCACTATAAAGGTGATTGGAAAGATCTTGGGACATGGAATACTCTAACAGAAGAAATGAATTCAAAGATGTTAGGTAAAGGGATTGTAAGCGATGATTCACTAAATACCCATGTAATTAATGAATTAAATATTCCCGTGATTGCCCATCGGTTGACGAATATGGTGGTTGCGTGTAGTTCAGACGGTATCTTAGTCTCGGATAAATCTTCCAGCTCAAAGATTAAAGACTTAAATGAGTATTTTGAAAACAGACCGATGTTTGAAGAGCGGCGCTGGGGGTACTATCGTGTACTAGATTATTCTGAATATGAGAGTGGAGAAAAAGTACTAACAAAAAAGATTATTATTAACCCTGGAAAAAATTTAAGCTATCAATCTCATAAGCATAGAATGGAAGTATGGACAATAATAAAAGGGACCGGAAAGTTTGTATTAGACAATCAAATGTATCAGGTACACCCCGGTGATGTTTTAGAAATTCCTAAAGGCGCAAGGCATGCTATAAAAGCTGTTACTGAGTTAGAGGTTATCGAAGTTCAACTAGGTAGCAAACTTGTTGAAGAAGATATAAGTCGTATATTTATGAGGTGGGAAGAATTAGAGGAATTTCTTCAAGCAACTAGCGATTAATATTGTTCTATCTAAAAACGTTGATGAAGTTAGGGGTAATTCATATGCAAAAACCAGTTATTACGATGACAACACTAGGGAAAAATGGAAGGTTCGGAAATCAGTTTTTTCAGTATACTTTTTTAAAAGTGTATGAGAAAATTTTTGATTTGCAAGTAGAGACACCTAAATGGATTGGAAATTATTTATTTAATGCAAGAGACCCACTAGTTAATAGATCAT
>SKOL01000363.1 GCA_007120055.1 Anaerobacillus sp. | reverse complement strand
CATTTCGTCAGTCGATAAAAGAGTCTGTCGGAAGCGAATATTGGGACCTTGAAAAAGAAATTGAAGGAAGTCAAAACCTAAATCTGAAGGAAACACTAGAAAAAGTAGAAAAACATTTAATAAAAAGAGCCTCTGATGAGTGTAATACTACGTATGAAATGGCAAAATATTTAGGCATTAGCCAACCTTCTGTTATTTATAAGATGAAAAAATATAGTTGACTCGAGGGGACTTTTAGTAAATGTAAAAAAGTCTATCACATCTAGTAATTTTGAAACTAGTTGTGATAGGCTTTTTATTTATTTTATTATATATCGATTAATTCTACTTCTGCCTGTTTTTTTAAAGCGACGAGACTTATCATTTCAAAGGCAACAGCCGAAGCTGTATCACCATGATCATCAAAATGTACAAGTAAAATAGGTCCGTATTCTTTAAAAATGCGCAGAGTGAGAAGTATCCTTAGATAATACTCATAAATCTTAGTGTTCAATCGCCACTTCAGATAAGTCTTTCACCCAAACATTCATATCCTCTATTTTATCAAAAATATAGCAATTATTCGTCATTCTTCCTCCATACTCATAACCTAGCTGATAAAAAGCAGCATTTATACCAAAAGATAGTGCTCTGGCAATAGAAAAGGTGAAATATATCCCTTTTTTTCTAAGTTGTTCTTCTATTTCCAAAAGGAGTTTTTTCATTAATCCATGTTTTCGATGCTCCGGTAACGTTACACAATCCGTTAATTCTGCATGGAGAAAATTCATATTAACTTCAGCAGAGGCAGCACTTACGATTTTATTGTCATACTTAACAATATAAAAAACATTTCCATTATCTAGAAATTTTCTTAAGAAGTCAGGATCCTTCACTGGAGTGGGATACATTTCAAAAACTTGCCCATATAAAACAGCAAGTTCCTCAACATCATCTACTACCGCTTGCCCAAACATGTAATCTTGGGGAGTTTCTGTTAAATTAGAATCTATACCTTTTGCATAGATCTGACGGAGTATATTATCTTCCTCAATCCAGTACTTACTAGTTTTTCTTTCATTATTCATATATAAAACCATTGCATATGCATCCTTTCCGTTAAAAAAACCTTTAAATACAGCTTCTAACATAAAACCTAAACTTAAAATTTCTTGCCAATGCTCGGATCGTGCATAAAAAATGATTTTGGAAAAATGATGTTGTTTTACAAGCTTTAAAAGAAAGGAAACTATTTTTTGCCTATTGCCACAGTACTCAACAATGCACAACCGTTCATTATAATAATCCAAATATAACTCAACGGTGTAGCAGTCCGTTTTCACTAATTTATAATTACTATTATTCAAATTACCATCTCTCCTTTTTAAAAAAATTAAAAGTTGTATTCTCAGTTGATAAAAACCCCAAAGCAAAATAATGGATGCCATGGGGTAAGTTGCCTAGAAATGAATTATCTCACTATATAAAGTATTAAAATTAATCTGTTCTAGATCTATGTCATATCCAATTCCAGGTTTATTGGGTATAACAATTTCTCCATTTTGAACATGAACTTCGGGAACAATGATATCTTGTTTCCAATAATGGGAAGAAGCTGCGGTATCTCCAGGGAAAGCAAAGTTAGCCAATGTGGAAATAGCAATATTATGTGCTCTTCCTATCCCTGCTTCACACATCCCTCCACACCAAACCGGAATATTGTTTTGTTGACAAAGATCATGGATTCTTTTTGCTTGTAATAAGCCACCTACTCTACCAAGTTTAATATTAATTATTTTACAACTTCCAAGCTTAATTGCTTTATAGGCGTCCTCGTAAGAGCATATACTTTCATCGAGACATATTGACGTGTTCAGCTGTTTTTGAAGTTGAGCATGGTCAATAATATCATCATGTGCTAGAGGTTGCTCTATCATAAGCAGATTGTATGCATCTAGTTTTTTTAAGTGGTTAACATCCGCTAACGTATACGCCGAATTTGCATCAACCATTAATGGAATATCTGGAAAACGCTTTCGTACTTTCGATACTACGTCCACATCCCAACTAGGCTCTATCTTTATTTTAATTCGTTTATAACCCTGATCCAACTTAACTTGGATCTCTTCTAGCAATTCTTCCACGGTACTTTTTATTCCGATGCTTACTCCAACCTCAATTTTTTCCTTCGTACCTCCTAATACCTTTGCTAAGGGCATTTTTTCTTTTTTAGCGTACAAATCCCAAATAGCTTGCTCAATCGATGCTTTTGCCATATAATTTCTACGAATAGGAGTAAATAATTTAAAAATTTCATCTGGATGGGTAAGAAACGATTTACTGACTAAAGGAATCAAGTGATCCTTTAACATAGACCAGTTCGTTTTTACAGTTTCTTCCTTATAATAAGGAGCCCATTCTGCTACCGATTCAGCCCACCCTGAAATACCATCTGCACTTACTACCTCCACTAAAATAAAATCCTGTTCGTATTCAACTCCCAAACTAGTTCTAAAAGGAGTTTTCATTTTCATTTTAAGATGTCTTAACGCTACCTGTTTCAATTCCATAGAAATTTCTCCTCATTTTCTAAGCCACAAAATGCACAGGCTACTTTCAAATAGACATCAACAGCATCAACGAGTTGTTGCACAGGAATTCGTTCATTTTTTGAATGGGAATAAGAAATATCTCCTGGTCCACAAATAACAGTAGGAATTTTACCGTAGTAAGAAAGCAAACCTCCATCAGTCCATCCCCGCCGAGTGGAAAGTATCGGTTCTTTATTCAATGTTTCTCTTAATGTACTAACTAGAGTTTTTACTATTTCTTCTCCTGGATTTGTGAGCATCGGAACATGGTATAAGTGATTCATTATATTTTCATCCATCTGACGAATTGTTGCCTGAAATTCAGGGTCTTGCAGTTTTAAGTCATCTATAATCTCTTGGATTTCCCCAATAACCTGATCAGGCGTTTCGCTAGGAACGTACCTTCTATCTAGTTGAATGATACACTTATCCGCCACTGAACTTGGCTGCGTTCCGCCCACTATTGTACCGTAGTTTAAAATTGAGGGGCCTGTAAATTCGTTATATCGATCTTTTAACTTTGGCACCAACTTACTTTCGAGCTCTATAATTAATTTAGCAGCTTTTGCAATGGCATTAATTCCATTTTCGGGAACACCACTATGTGCAATTTTTCCTATAATTTCTATTTCTAACCATTCTAGTCCCCTATGACCGATTGCATAATCAAAATTAGAAGGTTCCCCAACGATTGCCCCATCGGCGTTTACGCCCTCAATTATTAATTTTTCCGTCCCCGCACTATTACTTTCTTCACCAATTACAGCGGAAAAAATCAGATCACCTTTTAGGGGAATTTGCTGTTGATGACAGATTCGTAATGTCATTAACATCGCTGAGACAGCTCCTTTCATATCAACGGAGCCTCGACCATGCAAGTAGCCATCTTTTATAAAAGCTTCATAAGGCAAAAAGTCCATTTCATAAGGAGGAACTGTATCAACATGACCATTTAATAAAAGCTTTTTCCCATTCCCTCTCCCTTTATATGTTACGACTATGTTGTATCGATATGAATCTACTTTTTGTGTCTGATAAGAAATGTTGTATTTATCTAAATACGCACAAATGTAGTCTAGAACTTTTTTTTCCTGATCACGCTGACTCCAGTCACTAGGGATTTTAACTAAATCCTGTACTAGTTTTATCACTTCATCTTCTTTAATTAAGTGGGTTAAATTCATAAAAACTAACACTCCTTTATTTCATTTAAAATTATGACACTCCAATCATAACTGCAACAATTAGAGCAATTGCTGCTATAGCCACCCAGCCCAAAATCAGTTTCCAAATAAATTTAACCCAACGTTCATATGGAATACCGGCAACTGCTAAATATCCCATAAGTGCAGCGGATGTAGGAATAATAGAATTAGTAATGGCATCTCCATATTGATAGGCAAGTACGGCCTGTTGTCTTGTAATCCCTACCAGATCTGCAATAGGTGCCATTAACGGCATTGTGGTAGCAGCCTGCCCGCTTCCTGAAGGAATAAAAACATTCAAGAATGCTTGCCCGATAAACATACCAAGTATATTTATGGTATTAGGTAGATGGTTAATGGTTGATGCTAAAGAGAAAATAAGAGTATCAATAATTCTGCCTTCTTCTAGTACAACGAGAATGGCTCTGGCAAAACCGACAATTAGTGCTCCAAATGTAAGTAATTTAGCTCCATTTACAAATGAATCAAAGATTTTATTAATTGATAACTTACCAACGATACCCGAAAGAATACCAATAACAATAAAGGAGGCTGTTAACTCCGTTAGATACCATCCCCATTTAAATACACCATACACATTAAATATTAATCCACCCATAAAAATGATAAATACTAAATAATGATTTTTCTTTAATTCAGATATATTGTTCACTAATAAGGCTTGCTCATCTTGCTTCCATTTTTGTTCAATATCATATACCACACTCTTTGTAGGATCCTTTTTCACTTTCATTGCATATCTTGTTACATACCACATACCAAATAAAAGAACAAAAACATAAACAACGGCACGAAATCCGATTCCCGAGTAAATAGGAACCTCAGCAATTGATTGAGCCACACCAACTGTAAAAGGGTTTAACATTCCACCAATAAAACCACTTGCAGCACCCAAACTAATCATTGCCGTTCCTGTAACTGCATCAAACCCCATGGATCTCGCAATAGCAATCCCAATCGGCACAAATATAATACTCTCCTCTGCCATTCCAAAGCTAAATCCACCAATCGAAAAAAGTAACATAGATACGGGAATCATCATTTTCTCCCGTCCTTCTAACCTTGAAACTACGCTATTGACACCTGCTTCTATAGCCCCGGTAGCTCGAATAATACCAAAGGCACCGCCAACTAGAAAAATATAAAAGATAATCGATGCACCGCTTACCATCCCTTTAGGGATCGCCTTGAATACATCAAAAAATCCTACCGGGTTAGGTTCCACATGCTGATACGTCCCGTCAACCACAACTGTTCTTCCCGCATCGTTCTCCGCTCTTTCAAATTCTCCAGAAGGGACAATATAAGTTGCTATTGCTGCAATTACAATAATAATAAAGATAATCGCATAAGTATGAGGGACAAAGAATTTTTTTTCTTTCCTTTCTGGTTTTCGCTTAGGTTCAATTGGTACATTTGACATTAAACCACTCTCCTTTCAGTTTGTTAATTAAAGTTGCAAAAATCATACCAACTCTTTACTTTACTGATTTTTAAGAAAATTCAAATAAAAAATGCCCCACAAATAAAAATTAGGATGTTTTATCAGGAGGTCCCATCCTAATTTCATCCTAATTTCATCCTAATTCTACTTATTCATTCTTATGTACTTAATCCCTTTATCTGTAATAATTGTCCCTTTTCTAGTTGTGTGTGATTCAATAAAACCTTCTTCTTTTAATTTTTTTAGTTTTTCTCTAAGTTTCCATTCAGTCAAATCCGACCTACGAATCGTAGGGAACTGTAACAATTGGGACCGCCCTATCGTCTTATTTAACAAAAAACATTTATAAAGACATTTTAAAATTTCCAACTCGTCATAAGAAATATCTCCTATACTCTCTTCTTTCCTATTTCCAGCTATTTTCCTGATCGTTTCTGGAATATCCTCATTGGTGATAGTTTTTTGTTCAGAAACAGTCACTGCATAGTCAATTACATTTTTCAATTCACGTATATTCCCGGGCCAGGTGTATTGCATAAAAGTTTCCATTACATCCTTGGAAAAATATCTATTCTCCTTAATTTCATCCAGATAATTCGCTACCAGGATAGGTAAATCGTCAATCCTATCTTGAAGTGACGGTACTTTGATAGGCAATACATTAAGTCGAAAATATAAGTCTTCACGAAACTGGCCTGTCTTGATCGCTTTTTCCAAATCCTTATTAGTAGCTGAAATAATTCGACAGTTCACCTCTATTATATGAGCTCCACCTATTCGGACAACCTGCCTTTCCTGCAAGACTCTTAATAACTTCACTTGAATAGAAGGTGATATTTCTCCTATTTCATCCAAAAATATGGTTCCTTGATCTGCTTGTTCAAAAATCCCAGGTTTTCCACCCTTTTTAGCACCCGTAAAGGCTCCTTCCTCATAACCAAATAACTCACTTTCCAACAAATTCTCAGGAAAAGCAGTACAGTTGATGGGGACAAAAGGTCCTTTTTTCCTTGTAGATTCCTGATGGATGGCATGAGCAAACAACTCTTTACCTGTGCCGTTTTCCCCTAAAATTAATATATTGCGTTCATTGTTCGCCATCTTTTTTGCAAGAGAAATGGTTTTCGTTATCGCCAAACTCTCGCCTTTAATATGGTTAAAATCGTAGCTAGTCGTATGCCCCTTTCTGACAAGTTGTTCTTTCACCCTTTTTTCAAGCAATTGTAACTCAGTAACATTTTTCAAAATACAAATAACTCCTAATGGTTCAAACTGATGCATAATCGTTTCCACACTAGCGACAAAAAATTGATGGTCAATTTTAATAAGAGATTCCTTCATTTCCGTTGGCGATTCAAAAAATGCTTTTATTTTTTTACTTTGTGGAATAACAGAATAATGCTGACCTAACACATGATCTTCTTCACATGAGAATAATTCGGCTGCAACATAATTAATAAAGGTAACGCATTCATTATTGTCAATAGCAATAATCGGCTCCTTCACAACCTGGAATGTAGCCTTTAAATGGGTATTTAATTGTTCAAAACGAACTAGAGAGCGTCCAAGTTCTTTCCCCAGATTAAACATTTCAGAAATAAATTCAGACAAGTAACTTCGCTCTCTTTCAATCGGTATTCCCATTTTCCTCCCTAGATGTATTAATTCCTGAATATGAATTTTTCGAATTCCAAGATCAAGCAACCTCACCGACCCTTGGGGAGTAATTTCTGGTTTATCAAAAGTGATAGCATATTGATATTTTGATGTATCAATAGAACAGCCAGGATAATATCGTAAATATTTTAAATGATTAATGTTTGCTTCTTGTAAGGAATTGATAGCTTCTTGACAAGTGTCTGACAAGTTATTAATCACTAATACCTCAGTTCCTTCAGGAATTAACATTAATAGTTTTATTTGAGATGGAATAAAAAGACGCTTTGGAATAGAAATTGTAGTATCAGCAGGAATGTAGTTCTTTGCTACATCATAGATTCCTGAAGCCTCGCTAGTTATAAAGCAATGGTCCATTTCCGCTACCTGATAAATACCTTGCTCAATAGAATATCCGATCACCTGGCAATAAGGTTCAAAATAATGTTTCAATTGCTCCTCTAAAATAGACATTGTAATAGTAGATTTCGCAATAATTCCAATTTTTCTCGTCATATAAACCACCTCCTCTCTCTATGATATATTTTCAATTACATAAATAAAAGATAAATCTATTCGCGGACATTTATTCCGTTATTTTATATAAACTTGGTGCCAGGCGCTAAACTTATTAAGCACAGGTGCATAAAAAAATTGACTTTTAAGTAGTCGTGCCACTGTCACTCCCCAAAAAATCTTGTTTCACAGTAACGTTTCACGAATGAAGGTAAACCACAAGGGGGTCCTCATAATTAGAAGATTAGGGAATTTTTCTCCTAAAATGAATAGATGTTATACCATCAAGATCAAT
>SKOL01000090.1 GCA_007120055.1 Anaerobacillus sp. | reverse complement strand
CTAATAGTATTAAAGCGATCGTTAGCTGCTTTGCGGGGGGCGCGATTATTGCGATGGTCGCCTCCACAATGATGCCAGAAGCGTATAAAGAAGGCGGCCCCACCGTTGGATTTGTAACATCGATTGGTGTGTTTATTGCCTTATGGCTCCATTATTTGTAATGGGCTTTTCACTTTTAAAAAATTCTCGAATTTTTCTCAGGCATTCGAAACACCGTTGTGAAACAAGATTTTTCGGGGCGTCACTGTGACGCCCCGATGGGCTTTTCACTTTTAAAAAATTCTCGAATTTTTCTCGGGCATTCGAAACACCGTCGTGAAACAAGATTTTTCGGGGCGTCACTGTGACGCCCCGAACGCCCCGAGTATCTTCATCCGATCGTTTTCGATGCCAATTTCATATTTAACTTCGTGAGTCTCTTCAATAAATTCTCCATTTTTAGCTATTTCGAGAACGGAAATTTCTGCTGCAACATTGACAACACCATCTACCATTGTCGCTTGGACATCCACCACATCAACGGCATAGGTCAACTTATAACTAGCGCGAAATTCGTCATAGGTTACGTTCGATTGCCACTCACTCCCTAGGTGAGAATAGGCCGTGACATAATCATGGTTGGCGATACTTTCATAAAAATAGTGAACGAGATATCCGGCTTCTTCTTCATTTAAAGCCATACGATAGTAGCTAAGTGGCTCTTCTGGGTCTTCACCGTTAGACCATGCGGTAACAAGTGACCAAATATTTTTCATTGGAATGGAAAAACCGATAACTTCACCTTGGTAAGCAGCGGAATTAATACCAATGACTTCTCCAGTGGTTGCCAGTAGTAACGGTCCACCGCTACTACCCGATGCAATGGGCGCAGAAATTTGATACGCATTTCTAAATTGGTAAGGGCGCAAAGAAAAGTTGCGATTTTTGGCACTAACGATCCCTGTGGTCACTGTATTTTGAAAGCCACGGGGACTACCCATAGCAATTACCTCATCACCCACCTCAGCATCATACTCAATGGCAATACTCATCGGATCAAGTCTCTCAAGTTCGTGAACACGAACGACCGCTACATCGACCACCTCACTAATACCGATCACCGTTCCGTGGTATGTTTCTTCATCCGGCATGCGAACGAGAACCTCTGAAGTTCCCTCAACGATGTGGGCATTCGTAATAATGTCACCTTTATCATTATAAAGAAAGCCTGAACCTAAATTGCCATCCTCCCCCTCAAGTTGAACAACCTTTGGCTGATTTTCACGAATTACTTCTTTTAAATCAATGCTGCCCTTGGTAATCATCTCTCCAGCTACCTCTCCCCTCTCAGCGTGTTTAATCGGTGCTAACCGAGAGAAGCCGGTACCACTATATTGTTCAAATATTTGATCTAGATAACGAAACCCGTTGATCGCACCGATTAAAACAAACACAGTAAGGAAAATTGAAATGCTCCAGCGTTTCCTCATCGTTCCACCTCCTTATTACACCGCGATGGCGGGAGCTACCCACTTATATTGTTTGGTACTCACCTCCAAATACCATCGGTTTTCATAGAACTTTTGACACTACCTTGCACCGTCCAGTAATAATCTACAATCTCCACAATACCGACGAATTCAGAGATTAATAGAGTCTCTTCAAAATAGCCTGTCCCATTTGGCATTAGCACAGATGGAGACACGTTCGTCCAATACTTTGTAAGTTCATTTCTGTCTTCATCAAAAATTAAATAGTGAGCATCAATTTCATTAATCGGGCGTGTACCAACATTTTTCACTTTTCCAAAAACATACAGCTCACCATTATCTTCATCATAGCTATACTCAAACGCTAACTCCTTGATCGCTTCGTTCCAATTAAAATGCTCTTCCTCAGCTGCCTTAGCCATCGCCTTTTCGAGACGTTTTTGCTCTTCTTTTTTAAATGCGATGCGTTCATTTTTCACTGTTTCTTTATATGCAAGTAGCTTTTCATTTGTTGGGTCATAGGATAAGCCACGATCAAACTCAAGCTCTGCTTCAGTAAACTGATATTTTTGCAAATATTCCTTCCCTTGGTCGACGGATAGATTTATGATTTTTCCTTTTAAGAGCTCAGTCATTTTCGCTGCTTCTTCACTCGTAAAGTCTTTCGTTTTTTCTAAGAGTTCTTCAAAGTGTTCCATCATTTGGTTCTCTGAATGTACTTGGTCAGCACTTGCTACGGTTAAAGAAGCGGTTTGAAGACCAGATTGCTCCTTTATTCGCACAAAAAAAGGGCCGTCTTCTTCCGCTAAGTCTCGCTCTAATTTTTCTAAAATACGTAAGCCCTCGTCAAACTGCTTTTTTTCAGCAAAGCTAGCAGCTTCGTCTAACCACTCTTCATATTGTTGGCCTCGCTCAATCACTTCTAAATTAAATGCAGCAGCAACATGCTGTGGCCGTTTTTGCAAAACTTGTTCAAAGACCTCCTTTGCACTCAGGAGATCTCCTTTCAGAGCCTTTGTTTCCCCCTCTTTCACCATATCTTCCACAGCAATGTTTGTATTCGTTTCATACATATAAAAACAACCGATCACCACAACGGCAACAAAGAAAGTGATAACTGGAAGGAGCCAGACGATATTTCTTGAGCTTGTTTCAACCTTTGAACGATCGACATTAACATTTCCTACTTTTGCACCACAGTTCGAGCAATAATGATTTCCCTCATGTATACTCGCTCCACATTTATGACAAAACAATTTACACACCTGCTTTCGGAACATAACACCCTACATATTTCTACATATTATTCATACGTTCCTCGGCACTATTTTCATAGGGGTGATTGGATTTCACCTCTTCATCCAACGACAAATTCCGAAGTTTTTCGAGGTATTTCGGGGCGTCACTGTGACTTGACAAATTGCACATACCTCTCCCTCTTTTCTTTTAATGTTCCGGAAAAAAATTCTAATAGAAACTGAGTATCAATGTAGGATGGGGGAATTGCTTTCGTTGTAGCGTAAAAACGGAAGCTGCACCACGGATAATGTTCGGGGGACTTGACCATGTTGGCTTTGAAGGGATTAAGGTGAATGTAACGACTAACTTCCAACATTCCGGCCCTATCTTCAATCAAGTCTGAGAAGTACCTTTTCTCAAACACATGGCCTGTTAATTGGTATTTCGTATTATAGTAGTTAGCATAGCGCTTATTTAATAGCGCCATCACTTTGGATATGGGTTGCTCTTGTGATCTCAGTAGAAGATGAAAGTGATTAGTCATAAAACAATAGGAAATAAGTTGATAAGGAATTTTTTCATAAATCTTTTCTAGCATGTACAAGATCTCAATAAAATCATTTCGGTCGAAAAACAACGGATCACGACGATTGCCACGGCAAACAATATGATAAAACTTGTCTGGGATTAAAACTCGTTTTCTTCCACTCATTCGCCTCCCTCCATTACTTGAACTTCGACACGAACGACGGATCCTTCCAAATCCTTAGACTCAAAACTATTCATTTTTGCAGACAAAATAACATCCCTCCAATAATAAGTGATTGAATTTAAAAAGATGGTTGTAAAAAAGAATTAAAACATGGGGGTTCCTTTTTGATAAATGCTGAGGATAAAACTTGAAGAGAACAGCAAGACTTCATTAGAATGTGTGAAGTTTTCCACTGAAGCTTCACACCAATTTAATTATAAAAAAATTTTGAATTAACTGTCAAATAAAAAAGAGCGTCAACCACTAACTATGATTGATGCTCTTTTCCCTAATTACGACCTGTGAAACACACCTTGTGAAACAAGATTTTTCGGGGCGTTTCGGGGCGTCACTGTGACGCCCCGTAATAGTCCGTATCAAGAATCCTGGCTGAATAGTAAAATTTACTGTTTACAATAGAAGAAATCCGTTCAATATATTCATCATCAATTTCAAGCTGATCATTTGAAGTAAACTCCTCTGTTAATGCATCATAACGTCCTTTGTCAGTGATAAAGCTTCTATCTAGAAATGGAACGATTGGTTCAGCATCGGAAAAAATATCGCGCCCCACCAAAAGTCTAGAATCATAATTAAGTCCTAGTAGGTTCGATAGTGTCGGTAAAATATCGAGGCTTGAACCTAGTGTATCAATTTTAGTCGCCTCCATGTCTGGTGTATAGATAATAAAATCATTCTTATAAAGATCAAACTGATTGTCCACAGATTGACCAGAGAGTTCTTCAATGGTTATATCGTCAAGTCCGTATGGGTAATGATCTGAACTTATTGCAATAAGCGTATTGTCTAGAATACCAGCGTTCTCGAGTTCATTTAATAAATGCTCAAGGGCATTATCAAGCTCTACATGAGTGGCTATATAGGCTTTCGCTTGCTGCGAATAAGGTAAATCGTCTACAACCTGCTTGTTCTTTCGTGCCATATTGTTTCCATCAAAAGAATACTGCATATGACCACTCACTGTCATGTAATACGCATGAAAAGGCTCATCATCAATATATTCCGGTAAGCTTACCTCCATCATTTCTAGGTCAGATGCAGGCCATATTTTCCTTACATTAAGTCCATTTCCAATTCCTTTATATTTATACCCCATATTAGGGTGTGAGAGGTCCCTATTATAGTACGAATACGTATGATTATGATAAGCAACCGTTTTGTAGCCCAAGTCATTAAGTTGATTCCCCATGACAAAAGGTAAATCATTGCTTGCAGACTCCGTAAAACTCCAAACACCACTTTTGGGAAGCAACCCTGTTAAAGCCACATATTCACCGTCAGTCGTACTGACTTCCCAGAGCGGCGTGTAAAAATTTGTGAAATGGAAACCTTCATTAATTAGCTTATGTAAAGTAGGCGTCGCTTCCTCATGAACAGCATAAGGCGCGTAGCTTTCAGCTGTAATCAGAATAAGGTTGTATCCTTCAAACTTTCCAGTGTACTCATTTTGGGACGTAGGCGAGACACTTGCAAAATAGCGATGCATTTCTTTTATCTCTTGATCTTCTTCATTAGCTATGAGCTCGTCAAAGTCGATATCCAACATGTTGTATTCAATGATAACTTCTTCCTTTTTACCATTGTTGCTGTCTTTTTCACCATCTATATTTTCTTCTTTTTCATCTTCCATATCCTTTTCGTTGTCCTCATTACCTGTTTCTAGAGTCGGCTCAGGAATAAGAGGTGCTACTACTTCTAAGCTAGGTGACCACCCAAACATTTGTCTTTGCAAATCAATTCTCATCGTCGTTATTAACCCAAGACGGTCTGTAGAAATGACAGGGTTTCGACTATTAAAGTAAAGGTCATAGGCAGAATGTTGCGTTTTACCACCTGCAAGTACGATCGTAACCCCTATGGAATGAACGAGAATTAAAGCTAAAACAAGCCCGCCTATGTAACGTAACTTTAATTTCTGAAACGATAGGTACTTTTTACCGAAAACAAGGAGGATTATAACAGGGAGGAAAAAAGGCAAAATCCAGATCACATTTTGGCTGATAAGATACCAAAAATCTCTCCAGAATTCAAAAATTTGCGTGGCATTACCAGCTGAATACACGCTATAAAAAGTTCTGAATGTGTCGAAATAAACGTGCTGAGAAGCAAAAATAAAGGCAAATAAACTTAGAAATATAGCAGATAAACTATAACTGACTTTACTTTTAAAAAGACTACAAATGATAAAAAATACAATGGCAAAAGTAACGGAAAATACTAGTGAGACAACTAGGCCAAACGAGAAAAACTCTCCTTTAGTAGATAATCTAAAAACGATTTCCATAAAAAATAACGATAATAAAAAATAATATAGTAAGTACATTGATTTTACTTTCAACATACAAAATCCCCCCTCCCTAAAACATTTTAGTATAATACGCCACTATATGATAGGCATTTTCACTAATTTATATGAGTTCGTACCTCGACAAAATCTAGCAAAATTCGGGTCGTCACTGTGACGCCCCGAATCCGCCCCGAATCAATCGAACCGATTCCTTACTCCCAACCAGTAAAAGAATCCGGCGATTATGACACCTCCTATTATCCAAACCCACACTGGAATTCCTGTGGGAGTCGGTTCTGGAGGGTCTTCCCGTATTTCTTCGTATTCATCAACATCCTCCTTTTCAATCTCAAATGTGCGTTCTACCATTATTTCTTCACCTAATACATTTGCAGTGATAACCACGCTATACACACCAGCATCTAAGGCGTCATTATCCCATGGTACTTGATACCTTATTTCTGTGTTTGGCACCATCGTAAGCGGCTCAAATCCCCCTTCAAACAATGTTTCTCCGTTCTCATTTTTCACCATGTAACCACCATGTGTCCCTCTTAAAATCATTTGAGCATCATTGATGAATTCCATGTACAATTCAGGGCCAGATCGATGAATGTTGATACCTACATCACCTATGCCAAAATTCGAGACTGGTGTACTAGGAAAATCAAGTTGCACCGCTAAAGTAAAGGTGATTTCATTTCTAATAATAAACCCGATATCCCCTTCAGATTCTACCGTTTCAACTTCTTCAAGTGTACCTTCATCTATAGTCGCAAATAAAAGCCCGCCTAAAAAAGTTCCTTCATCTGTTTCGGGAACAGCAATATTAATAGGTATTTCAACTTTTTCTTTAGGATCTAACTCAATATACGGCTCTACATCAATCAACTCTGACATTAAAATTGAATCGTCAAGAAGTTTGGTGTCTTCTGACTCTATACTTTCTTCGTACAAAATCCCCCCCGTCGGAGCCGTGTAAGAGTTTATTGGTAATATATGAACCGTAATATTATGATCCTTCTTATTTTGAATACGTACATATATCGTTTGATCTTCTCCAGCTTTCACTTGTAAATGGTAATATCCATTCACTCCCTCTATTTGTGTAGCTGGTAAAATTGGATGAATAATAAATGGTAAACCCATTTCTTGCTTCGCATTCGCTTGTACTAAAAAAATATTGAATGTTACAGTTAAAAACAGAATAAAAACCATAATCATAGAAACTTTTCGGAAAAAATTTTTCATTAAATCACTTCTTCCTCTTTTTATTCTAATTAAAATTCTGAACATTTCACTTAACAACGAAAGCAAGCCACGTAATTTTTACATGGCTGCTTACCGCTTATGATTTATTAGTTAGTTGGACCAGACACTAGATTCCAAGTAATCGTTGTGTTGTATACTCCTGCTAATGCAGTGTCAGGTCTTAGTTCCAGAGACATACTATTTTCAATAAATGAAACGTTGAAAGTCCCTTTACCTTCTTCTACAGGAGCATCTAATACCGTTACTCCAATTTCATTATCAATTGTTCCACCATTTGTTGTAATCGCCAATTCACTAGAAGAACCGGCTTCAGCCGTTACTGTTGGGGCCACTAGAGTGATAGAATCTTTTGGTAAAGAATATAAATCGCCTCTTGTTAAATCAGATGCTTTTACATTTACATTCCAACCTGCTCCTGTTCCTGTTGCATCAACCACCGTTACGTCTCCTAATTCCGCTGTAGTCGTTTGAATTGTACCATCTAATATTAGACTACCAAATGTTGTTGCTGCAGGGACCGAAATACTTAGGTCGCCCCCTACAACTTCAGCAGAACCATCAGTTTGTGTCCCTTCCGCAAAAGCAGCATTTGCAAATATCCCCAAAGATAATACGAATACTGAAAAAATAGCTAGTAATCTTTTCATCTCTCTATATCCTCCCTAAAGTTCATTTATTTGGGATAATCTATATCCCCAT
>SKOL01000107.1 GCA_007120055.1 Anaerobacillus sp. | reverse complement strand
TGTAGCTGAAAATCAAACTGCCACTTCTTTTCATTTTTATAAATAGAAAGTTTGTGTATAAGTCCATCATGAAAATACTTTTGTGAGAGGTCCTCAGGAAACAAAATTTGTTGGAGGAGTAATTGAAGTCGCTCTTTCCGTATTTGTGTTTCTTCGTTCATAAATTCCTCCCCTTTCATTATAGTTAATGAATTTCATAATTCAATATTATCGCCAATAAACTATATATAGTTTGATATGGCTCATTTTAGGTAATTATGAAATTCACTCAGTTAACGGCAAAAACATTGACTCAAAAGGAAAGTGTCAGTTACCTAAGAAGCTATCCATAGACTTTGTAATAAACAAATCTCTATAAATAGCATCCACTTAAGGTAACAGACACTTATAAGCCAGTTTCTATTATATCATTAGTTAATTACGCTAAGCGATCATTTAATTCATGTAAAACACTAATAAGTTCATTAGTGCTCACTTCTAGAATTTCATCCGTTTTTCGGTTTTTCACTTCTACAATACCATCAGCTGCTTTTTTACCGACCGTAACCCTAATTGGCAAGCCAATGAGATCAGAATCATTGAATTTAACTCCAGGACGCTCTGCACGGTCATCAAAAAGGACATCAAATCCTGACTGTTTCAATTCCTTATATAAATCTTCTGAAAGCTGCTTTTGCTCTTCATTTTTCATATTAATTGCTATTAAATGAAGATCAAACGGTGCCACAGATGTTGGCCAAACGATCCCTTTTTCATCGTGATGTTGTTCAATTGTAGCAGCTAGCACTCTCGTTACACCGATCCCATAGCAACCCATGATCATCGGCTTTGTTTTTCCGTTCTCGTCGAGGAATACAGCACCCATCGCTTCACTATATCTTGTCCCTAATTTAAAGACGTGACCCACTTCGATTCCTTCAGCAAATTTAATGGTGCCTTTTCCATCAGGAGAAGCATCTCCTTCTTGGATAAACCTAACGTCCATATATTCTTTAACAGAAAAATCTCTTTGGGGATTTACATTTTTAAAATGTTTATCTTTTTCATTTGCTCCGCAAACACCATTGACGATATATTGAACAGCCATATCCGCTACTATTTCTACCTCTTGTGAAACATTAATTGGACCGATAAAACCTGGTTCGCAATTCATATATTTGATCGTTTCCTCCGTTGATGCTAATTCAACAACTTGAGCATTATAAAAGTGTTTAATTTTAACATCGTTTACTTCGTGGTCACCACGTACTAAAGCTAGAACCGGTTTTTCATCAACAATAAACAACACCGCTTTAATCAGCTTATTTTTGCCTATATTTAATGAACTTTGGAGTTCATCAATTGTTTTTAACTGAGGAGTATCGAATTTTTCAAGCGAACTTTCTTTTTCATCACTGTTCTCGTATTTTGAAATTACTGGTGCGATTTCAATATTGGCAGCATAACTACTAGTATCTGAGTAAGCAATCGTATCTTCTCCGATGCTTGAAAGAACCATAAATTCATGTGTATCTTTACCACCCATCGCTCCTGAATCTGCAACTACAGCTCGAAAATCTAACCCACATCTTTTAAATATGTTCGTATAAGCTTCAAACATACTTTCATAACTTTTGTCTAAACCTTCTTGGGTAGTATCGAAAGAATAGGCGTCTTTCATAATAAACTCTCGTGATCTAAGAACGCCAAAACGAGGTCTTCTCTCATCTCTAAATTTCGTTTGAATTTGATATAGCGTCATCGGTAACCGTTTATAAGATTTAACGTCATCCCTAACTAACGTCGTAATAACTTCTTCATGTGTTGGCCCTAACGCGAACTCCCGTTTATGACGATCGTAAAAACGCATTAACTCCGGACCATAAGCGTCCCAACGTCCGCTTTCCTGCCAAAGTTCCGCAGGTTGAACAGCAGGCATTAATAATTCTTGTGCCCCAGCAGCATCCATTTCTTCTCTAACGATGTTTTCTACCTTTTTAAGTGCTCGCATGCCTAATGGTAAAAAAGAATATACCCCTGAAGCTGTTTGTCTAATTAACCCTGCACGTAGCATTAACTGATGACTACTCACTTCTGCATCAGATGGCACATCTCTAAGTGTCGGACTTAAATAATGATTTTGCCTCATTTAAAACACCTCTATATATAGTTTTGAGTTTTAAGTTTTAAGTTTTAAGTTTTAAGTTTTGAGTTTTGAGTTTTGAGTTTTGAGTTTTAAGTTTTGAGTTTTGAGTTTTGAGTTTGTAACAAGCTTCGAAGCTTACCTACATAACTCAACACTCTACACTCTTCACTCAAAACTGTATTTTCATAACTCAAAACTATAAAAAGAATTTATTAATATCGTTCCATGTAACAACTAGCATTAAGAGCATCAATAATGCGAATCCAACAAAATGAACAATTCCTTCTTTTTGTGGATCCATCGGCTTTCCACGAACTGCTTCTAAACCGATAAACATTAACCTACCACCGTCTAATGCTGGTAATGGTAATAAATTAATGATTCCTAAATTTATACTTAAAATTGCAGCCCATTGCATTAACACTAAAATGCCCATTTCAGCTGCTTGGCCAGTGTAATTATAGATTCCTACTGGACCAGATAAGTGATCTAAGGTAAATTGACCGGTAATTAACATTCCTAAACTTTGGATGATAAGCACGATGAACTCGTATGTTTGCGTGAATCCAAACATCAGTGAACCAAGAACAGAAAACTCTGTCGGTGGAAATACACCGATGTAACCATCCATTCCTTCGTTAGGTCCGATACGCTCATGAGGAGTAACTGGTACTTGAAACACTTCACCATTTCTGTCTACTGTAAACATTAACTCTTGGTTAGGGTTTCTTTGAATGACGCTCGTTAAATCTGTCCACGTTTCTAAAGGTTTTCCATCAATGGCAACAACGAGATCACCTTTTTCAAGTCCTGCTTCAATTGCTGCACCTTCAGGGATCACTTCTCCGACCATCGGTTTATCAATGGGGATCCCTTGAAGGAGAGAAAAAGCAAATAAAATGACAACCGCTAAAGCAAAGTTCATCGCGGGCCCAGCAAAAATAGCAATCGCTCGCTCTGTTATTGTTTTTGACCCAAATTGTCGGTTATAAGGTGCAATTTGCGTACGTTGTTCATCATATATAAAGTCAGCTTTCGGGTCTACAAAATACGTTTGAAGCTGTTCATCTTCCGCATAACCTTCGATCATTAACTTATGTTCTAAATCAATTTTCTCGACCGTAATTACTTTAGCTTCTGGATGTTTCGATTTATTGTTGATAACAATATCTTTCACTTTTCCAGTCGCCGAAAAAACTAGTCCAATTTGATAACCCGGCTTTATTTCAATCATTTCTGGATCTTCTCCAGCCATCCGAACAAATCCACCTAGTGGTAAAAGGCGTATTGTATAAACGGTTTCATCCTTTTTATATGAGAAAAGCTTAGGACCAAATCCTATAGCAAACTCTCTACATAAAATTCCGGCACGCTTAGCAAATATTAAGTGTCCAAGCTCATGGATGAATACGAGCAATCCAAATATAATAATGATGGAAATAAATGTATTCATTAAACCACAACCTTTTTTTTATTTCACAATAATTGGTAATTTATTGTGATCTTATTTTACCATCAAAGTTTTTACAAGTTGACGTGTTTGGAGATCAATGTCTTGAATGACTTCAAGTGAAGGCGAAGCTATGTATGTGTGCTCATCAAGAGTGCGCTCAATCGCTTCTTCAATTTGTAAAAAAGAAATTTCCCCCTCTAAAAATAATGAAACAGCTTGTTCATTTGCCGCATTTAACACCGTCGGATACGATCCACCTTTGCGACCTGCTTCAAAGGCAAAATCCAAGCATCTAAATCGATCAAATGATGGTTTAGAAAAATGTAACTTCCCGATTTCTGATAAATCCAATCGCTTTTTACCTTCTAATTGTAGGCGCTCTGGATAAGTTAAGGCAAATTGAATAGGAACTTTCATATCAGGTGTCCCTAGTTGAGCAATCACACTTCCATCCATAAATTCTACCATTGAGTGGATGATACTTTCTTGATGTAGTAATACATCAATCTTTTCATACGACATGTCAAACAACCAATGCGCCTCTATAACTTCAAGACCTTTATTCATCATTGTTGCCGAATCAATCGTAATTTTTGCACCCATTGACCAATTCGGGTGATTTAGGGCATCATCAACCGTCACTTTTTTAAGCTCAGAACGGTCTTTATCGCGAAAACTTCCGCCAGACGCAGTTAAAATTAGCTTTTCAACTTCTTTTAGTCGCTCTCCTTGCAAACATTGAAAGATAGCTGAATGTTCACTATCGACAGGGAGTAACTGTGCACTATATTTCTTAGCCTCACTCGTTACGATGTGACCGGCGGTTACTAACGTTTCTTTATTAGCAATCGCTATTGTTTTCCCTGCTCGTATTGCTGATAATGTCGGTCTTAGGCCGACACTACCTAACACCGCATTAACGAGAATATCAGCGTCATTGTTAGCCGCAACTTCTTCGATGCCTTCATTTCCATACATTAACTTTACGGTATTAGGAACTTCCTTCAAAAGTTTATCATAATCCTCTTTAAATTGTACTGAAACAAGCTTAGGTTTATACTCAATAATTTGTTTTAAGCCTAGCTCAATATTTTTCCCAATCGAAAGAGCTTCAAGTTGAAACTTGTCCGGGTGACTAGCGATCACCTCTAATGTTTGGGTACCAATTGAACCAGTAGCGCCTAGCAAACTGATTTTTTTCATTTTAAACTCCTCACACTTTAGTAATTCGTTCTTAAATATGTAAATTACTACTTAAATCAATGAATTTCATAATTCATAATTCTCGCCACTAAGATCAATATATAGTTGCGCCAAAAACATTCGCAAACTATATATTTCGTGATGTGGCTCATTTTGGTAATTATGAAGGTCACTCAAATAAACTGAAACAAGTATAAAATTGGCATCACAAAAATTAAACTATCAAAACGATCTAAAATTCCACCGTGCCCAGGTAAAATTTGCCCCGAATCTTTCACACTGTAATGACGTTTCAATGCGGATTCAACAAGGTCCCCTAATTGTCCAATTACAGAAACTACAATGATCATTAAAATTACCTTGAGGAGATCATCAAAAACGATAAAAAAAGAATGATAAATAAGACCGATAACGAGCGCACTAAAAAGCCCACCTAAAGAACCTTCAATTGTTTTTTTCGGACTGATTTCTGGCCACAACTTTCTTTTGCCAAATGACCTACCTGCAAAATAAGCGCCAGAATCAGTGGACCAAATTAAGAACAAAATAAAAAACACTAATGTTAAGCCTTGTTCAAGTAGTCTCGTCTCAATTAAAAAGTGAAAACCAAAACCTACATACGCGGAAGATATTAGTATAAATCCAACATCATCAAAGGTTATAGTGTTTTTCATCACTACAGTGAGAGCCAGTAAAATTAATAGAATTGATAAAATTAATTCTCCTCGACTTATATGTATGAAAAAATTTTCAAGCCACGTATTTGGAATCGTGACAGACAACAAAAGTAATAAGCTAACGATTCCAACAAACGAAGTTGGACGAATGTCTTTCATTTTTAACAACTCAACCATTGCAATTAATGCTAACGACATTATCACTAAAGTAAATGGGAGTCCACCGATTAAGACTAACAGTATAAATGCTATTCCAGCAATAACCCCCGTTATTATTCTCTCTTTCATTGGAAGTTCTCCTTTCTATATACCGCCATAGCGTCTTGTTCGCTGTTGGTAAACTTCAATCGCCTCTAAGAAATGTTGTTCTGTGAAGTCTGGCCATAGAACACCCGTAAACCAAAACTCGGTGTAAGCAAGTTGCCACAACATAAAGTTACTTAAGCGAATTTCACCACTTGTCCGAATTAATAAATCAGGATCCCTTAGCTCTTGTGTCATTAAATACTGTCCAACTAGTTCATCATTTATACTTTGAGAATTAACTTTGCCGGTGTCCACATCTTCAGCAATTTGTTGTATAGCTGATACGATCTCGTCACGACTTCCATAATTTAAAGCAAAATTTAATACTAATCCTGTATTCGATTTTGTTTTTTCAATGGCATTATCTACGGCATTAATGGTATGTGCTGGTAAACTATCTTTGCACCCCATTAGACGTACCTTTACATTTTCTTCGATCAATTTAGGTAACTCAACGCTTAAATAGCGTTCTGGAAGACGCATTAAAAAATCAACTTCATTTTTAGGTCTTTTCCAATTTTCTGTAGAAAAAGCATATAAAGTAAGGACTTCAACTCCTAAACTGTTGGCCTTTTTTACAATTTTATTTATAACACTCATACCTTCACGGTGACCAGCTATTCTAGGTAAACCACGCTTTTTTGCCCAGCGTCCATTTCCATCCATAATGATCGCTACGTGCTTCGGAACATTTTCTAAATTGACCCCTTCTATTTCTTTTCCTTGTTCGGCTTTGGCTTTGGCTTTCCATTTTGAGAGCTTATCAAGCATTTTGTTGTCCCCCATAGAAATTACTTATATTTTTACACGCTTTAACAATTGTATATGATAAATAACTTCTTCACAATGTTTTAGACGTATTTTATAAGAATAAAAAAACCCCCTGATAAAAATAGAGGGTCTATTCATTATTCTATTTTACATTGGAATATATTACACTTCCATAATTTCTTGTTCTTTATTATTTGCCACTTCATCGATTTGGGCAATTTCATTATCAGTTAATTTTTGTACATCGTCAGTGCTACGACGTAATTCATCCTCTGTAATTTCGCCATCTTTTTGAATTTTTTTCAATTCATCATTGGCGTCACGACGAATATTACGAATTGCCACTTTCGCTTCTTCTGCATATTTTTTTACTAACTTTACTAAGTCACGACGTCTTTCTTCTGTCAGCGGCGGGATAGTAATTCGAATCACAGACCCATCATTCGAAGGACTTAACCCTAAGTCAGATTTTTGGATCGCTCTGTCAATATCGTTAAGAGCAGTTTTATCATAAGGTTGAATTAATAATAACCTTGCTTCTGGGACTGTAACAGACGCTACTTGATTTAATGGCGTCGGAACTCCATAATATTCTACTTGTACTTTATCTAAAATCGATGGGTTAGCACGACCAGCACGTAATGTTGAAAGTTCACGACGTAATGCTTCGATCGCTTTATTCATTTTTTCTTCAGCTGATTTTAATACTTCTTTACTCATTATTCATTCCCCCTAACAATAGTTCCGATATTTTCTCCTAAAACAACTCGTTTAATATTTCCTTCTTCCATAATAGAAAATACAATCAGTGGAATATCATTATCCATACATAAAGATGATGCCGTTGAATCCATGACCGCTAAACCTTCTTTTAAAACATCTAAGTATGTTAATGTATCGTATTTTTTGGCAGTTTCATCAATAGAAGGATCTGCACTATAAACACCATCAACTTTATTTTTAGCCATTAAAATAACTTCAGCCTCAATTTCAGCTGCCCTTAATGCGGCTGTAGTATCCGTTGAGAAGTAGGGGTTACCAGTACCTCCGGCAAATATTACAACACGACTTTTTTCTAAATGTCTGATCGCTCTTCTTCTTATGTACGGTTCAGCAACTTGACGCATTTCTATAGATGTTTGTACGCGAGTTGGAACATCAATGTTTTCTAAGCTATCTTGAAGTGCTAAAGAGTTCATTACAGTAGCTAACATCCCCATATAATCAGCCGTGGCACGATCCAT
>SKOL01000473.1 GCA_007120055.1 Anaerobacillus sp. | reverse complement strand
AATTAATGGATTAGACATTTTAGCCAGCCTCAGAGACAACATGATACAGGTATTTAAATGGTTAGATAGAGCATACCATGTTTTCGTCAAAAAACCTAATAAATTTTAAGTAGGATAATGCTCATTGAGGGTCAGGTACCTTTTTTCTGATAAAATGAGACGTGCACTGGGGTTCAGGACCTTTTCAGGAAGTAAAAGAACCACCCCCTGCTTATTGGCATTTGTTCTATCTGGATTTCAAATTATTAAAGAAACAGTATTAGTAAAGAGTGAGGTCGTCAACTAACGGAGCGCTTTAGGTGAAGAAGGAATAATTTAAATAGACTTCATTACTACACAGTACAACGATACTGCTCAATATAAAAACATACCCGCTCCCTATCTTTCTTACAGATAGGGAGCGGGTATTTTGTTTTTAACTAGTTTAAAACTAAACTAGTTTAAGTCTGAACTAGTTTTTTGAATGGTAGGAAAGCATCAAAAACAATACAGGGAAATAATGAAGCAAATATCCATTCTTTAATTTATATTTCGGGGAGTGACAGCACTTACATAAAACTTATTGTTATATACCTGATAACAATTTACAATAAAGGTGCAACAATTATAAAAACAAAGAACCTAAGGAAACGAAAATAACTGTTATTGGGAGTGAGTTAAATCAGCAAAAATTTCAAAATTGTTTAAGTGATTTGGAGGGGCATAATGAATAAAATTGTTGACTTTAAATGTAACTATGACAATTTAATTGGAATAAGCAAAATAGTTACAGAGAGTACTAGTTTGAAATTTCCGGATGCTTATAAAAATTGGGAGAGTATGGCTCAGCTTTCGGTAGCGTTGAAAGAACATAATAATGCAATTTATTGTGAGTTGCCTTTTTGCCATACGCTTGAAGGGGAAGCGTTAGGTGGAAATATTAATTATGGTGATGAAAATACAGGACCTAGGGGAAAGGACTATATTTGTACAACTGCCGAAGAAATTTTAAGCTTACCTGAGATTGATTATACAAGTGGTCGGATCGCCGAAAATTTAAAAGCTTGTAAATATTTAAGAGAAAAAGGGGAGAATGTTGTTTTATATATTTCAGGTCCTTTTACAATTTTAAATATATTAATTGACCCACGCCATTTTTTTAAGATATTGAGAAAAAAACCAGAAGTAATGCAAGAAATTTTTAATAAACTTCAAAATGAAATCGTCCGTTTTGTACGTGAAGCCGAAAAAGTAGGAGTCAATATGATTAGCTATGGTGATTCTGTTGGCGGATTAAATATTTTGGGGCCGAAGCTTTCAGAACAAGTAGTTGAAATGTTTACATATCCATTATTTAAAAGGATTGAAGAAACCCTCAGTAACGAAGCGATTATCTTGCTATGCCCGAAAACAACATTTGCGTTATTGGGGACAAATAAAGCTATTTGGAAAGAGATTGATCTAGGTGCACCAATAAAGTATCCCGAAGCTTGTGTGGAAGTGATCGGCCAAGCAAAATTTGTTGGGCAAATGTGTTTTAAAAATAATCAATTTGAGTTGAAGAATGGCAAGATCAAAACTGTTAGCTTGCTTTGATTGACGGAAGTAAAAAGTATAAGGGGAAAACAAACTAACATTAAAAAGGAGGCCATTATATATGCATAAAGATGATCAAATGACACCGAATGAACGATTGACGGCATTTATGACAGGAAAACCGATGGATAGGATGTTAGCGATGCCGGTTCTCTGTTCTATGTCTGGAAAGGCATTAGGAATGACTCATAAGGAAAAAAGGAGCACTGCCTTAAATGAAGCATTAGCACAGGTCGTATGCTATGAAAGGTTTGGTAATGACTTAACAATTACTGAATACGGTCTGCATGGAGTGGGTGCAGCTCTCGGTAGTCAGATGAGTGACCCAGAGGATGCAGTCCCAGCAATTATGAAATATGCTTTAGATGATTTAAATGATCTAGATCAACTAGATATGTCAAAGTTAGAATTGAAAAACGACAAAAAGTTCCAATTACATATAGAGGCTACGAAAATTTTGATTGATAAAGTTGGGAATGAAGTGCCGACTGGGGTACTAATATCAGGCCCTTTTACTGCTGCAGCGAGCATTTACAAAGTTGAGAATTTATTAAGAGCAACTAGAAAAAATCCAGAAAAATTACATCAATTGATTAATTTTTGTAATGAAGGATTAAAAATGATCTACAGAGAGTTTATCAAAGCGGGTGCAGTGATCCTAATGTGCGATCCGATAGCATCAGGAACACTTCTTCATAGAAAGCAATATTTAGAGTTTGTATTACCATATACGACCGATTTGATAAAGGACATTCATGATGCAAAAGGAACCGTTTGTTACCATATATGTGGAGACACAACGGCAATTGTCGGGGATATGGTAACTTCAGGTTGTGACATGCTTAGTATTGATAATGTTGTAGATTTAAGGCATGCAAAAAATGAAGCAGGAAAAACAGTCCCAATCCTAGGTAACGTAGATCCAGTAGAGGTAATGTTTTTAGGAAGTACCAATGATGTAGATGTAACGGTGAAAGATTGTATCCAAAAGGCATATGACAGTCCGAGTGGATATATTTTGGCAACAGGCTGTGATCTTAATGGAAATATTCCGCTTGAAAATATTGATCAATTTATGGCTTCAGCTAGAAAATATGGAAAGTGGCCGTTAGATCCAAAAAACTTCTTATAAATTAAAAAGGTCGACCTTTCTCTTTTTAATCAGGTTTAAAAAATAAATGTGTACCAATATAGAATGGGGGAAAATAAATGACAGTGTCAAAGGAAGAGTTATTAAAAAGATTATCAGATGGTGTAGTTGAGATGGAAGAAGAAGATGTTGTTGAAGCATGTAATGAATATCTAGAGGCGGGATATCCAGCATTTGACGGTATTATGGAGGGGCTCGTGGATGGGATGAATCGTGCCAGTCAATTATATGAGGAAGAAGAATATTTTGTTACAGATATACTATTATGTTCAGATGCTATGTATCAAGGGTTATCAGTTTTAAAACCGCATCTTCCTTTAAGTGAGGGAGAAAAAGTAAAACAAAAAGGTGTAATTGGGGTGGTAGAAGGAGATACCCATGACATAGGAAAAAATCTAGTGAAAATCATGTTAGAAACAGCAGGATTTGAGATGATAGATTTGGGGAGAGATGTTCCATTGCAAAGTTTTGTAGATAAAGTGAAGGAAGTTAACGCTTCTTTTGTGTGCTTATCCACATTGATGACAACAACGATGGCAGGAATGAATACGGTTGTAGAGTTATTAAAAGAAGCTGGAATAAGAGAACAAGTGAAAGTAGTAATAGGCGGAGGTCCTATTTCAAATAAATATGCAGAAACTATAGGTGCAGACGGCTATTCTTCAAATGCAGTTGAGGCGGTAAAATTAGTGAAAAACTTACTTAAGGTATAGAGAGGTGAAACATATGTTATCTCCAAAAGAACGATTAAGTAAGACCCTTATCAAAGAAGAAGTTGATCGGCCACCATGTATATGTCCTGGTGGCATGATGAATATGGTTACAAAAGAGCTAATCGAAGAAGTTGGAATTAAATTTCCAGAAGCCCATATGAATGCAGAGATGATGGCTAATTTAGCTATTGCAGTATATGAGAACGGTTACTTTGAAAATTATGGGGTTCCTTTTTGTATGACGATTGAGGCAGAAGATTTTGGAGCAAAAGTTGATATGGGCACGAATATTTACGAGCCCCATGTTGTTGAATATATGATTAATTCAGTAAAAGATTGGCGAAAAGTCCCTGAAATTAATTATCAACAAGGTAGAGCAAAAGTAGTTTTTGATGCAATAAAATTGTTGAAATTAAAAGCGGATGATGTACCAATTGTCGGAAATTTAACTGGACCAATCAGTACAGCAAGTTCGATCATGGAACCTGTCGTATTTTATAAACAATTACGAAAGAGCAATCATGAAGCACACGAATTCCTAGATTTTATTACAGATCAATTAATTGGATTTGCAAATAAGCAAATAGAAGCTGGAGCTGATATTATTGCAATTTCTGATCCAAGTGGTACGGGTGAAATTTTAGGTCCGAAGCTATTTGATGAATTCGTTGTCAAATATATTAACAAACTAATTGATAGCATCCAGAAACAAAATATCGGTACAATTGTCCACATATGTGGTCGAATGACAAATGTATATAAAGAGGTAAACAAAATAAACAGTGATGCACTAAGTTTTGATTCTATCGTAAGTATGAAAGATGCAAGAGAAAATTTAAAAGATAGAGTGTTAATGGGAAATGTTAGTACTTATGCAATAGAATTTGGAGAACCAGAGAAGGTTGCGAGACTAACTCAAAGTTGTGTAGGTGCGGGAGCGAATATCATTTCACCTGCATGTGGGCTTGGAATGAAATCTCCACTAAAAAATATAAAAGCGATGATAAGGCATCTCCAAGAGAATAATTGATTAGATATTTTCATTAAGAGACCTTAGAAACCCTATTAAAAGGAGATACACTCATCAATGATTAAAGTATGTATTAAAAATAAGAATAAATTGATTGAAAGTGTAGGAGATAAAGATTTATCGCAACTTCTCATAGAAAATGAAATTTTCGTTGATAATCCGTGTAATGGGAAAGGTTCTTGCGGGAAATGTAAAATTAAACTTATTGAAGGAAATCTTCAAGGTGTATCAACAACAGAAGAGAAGCTCCTAAAAAAAGAAGAAATCGAGTCAGGTATAAGGTTGTCTTGTCTTGTAGTGCCAGAAGAAGACACTACAATCGAAGTATTACAAAAAGAAAGAAAACATGAAATCTTATCCAAAGGATATACGCCTGAATTCGATTTTAATCCAGCGATTCGTAAAGAAGTTTTTGAAATAGAAAAGCCAACGTTAGAAAATCAAATTGCATTTGAGGATTCGATTTGTAACAGGTTTGGAATCGAAAAAATGGACTCAAAATTATTGCAACAAACTGAAATCAGATACGGAAAAGTTACAGGCGTTTTTTTCGAAAATGAATTAATTGGAATCGAGTCAGATGACACTACTGAACTTCTTTTTGGAATTGCCATTGATATTGGAACTACAACAGTTGTAGCGGCGTTAATTGATATGAAGACAGGTGAGGAATTAGAAACTGCTTCAATGATTAATTCGCAAAAAAAGTATGGCCTTGATGTTTTAACTAGAATAACTTACCAAATTGAAAATGGAGTCGATGCTAAAGAAAAATTACAGTTTGAGATCGTTAATTCTATGAATGTTTTAATTGACGAACTGTGCAGTCAATCTAAAGTTGCTAGAGAAAATATTTACGAGATGACCGTAGCCGCAAATTGTACAATGATGCATTTTCTCTTAGGAATTAATGCAACTTCGATTGGGAAGTCACCATATGCACCGGCATTTGTGAATTCGAAAAGGATATCTGCGTCTGACCTTGGTATAAAAGCAGCACCAGGTGCAATCGTTTATTGTCTTCCATCCGTTTCATCCTACATTGGAGCCGATATAGTAGCAGGTGCATACGTCTGCCAATTGCATAAAAGTAGTGGGAATGTTTTATTTATTGATATTGGAACCAATGGTGAAATCGTTTTATCAAATCAAGGAAAATTGTTATCTTGTTCTTGTGCAGCAGGTCCAGCTTTAGAAGGTATGAATATCAGTTCTGGGATGAGGGCTGCTGAGGGGGCAATTGAAGATGTGAAAATCACTGAAAATGGAATTGAACTTAAAGTCATCGGTAATGAAGAGCCGATCGGCTTATGTGGAAGTGGGATATTAGCCGCTGTAAAAGAATTGATACGCATTGGCCTAGTAAAAAAAGCTGGAGCATTTATAAAAAAAGAAAAACTAGAGGAAACAGACTATCGCTATGATATGCTCCAATTAAATGAAAATAAACGAGAGTTTGTTATAAAAACTCGTCAAGGACAACTATACATTACACAAGGAGATATTCGCCAAGTACAATTAGCCAAAGGTGCGATTCTTTCTGGGTTTTATGCTTTATTAAAACAGGCAAATATTGATATGAATCAACTCGATAAAGTGATGATAGCAGGACAGTTTGGCGCTCACTTGCCAGCGGACAGTTTAGTAGGAATTGGCATTTTGCCAGAAGCGGTTAGGGACAAACTAGTATACGTTGGCAACTCTTCTAAAACGGGAGCATATATGGCTCTAATGTCAATTGAGGTAAAGCGACAACTAGAAGAACTAGCTAATCAAATGGAATATATGGAACTGGGAGCATCAGAAGGTTATGAGCGGCTATTTACTCAGTGCCTTTTATTTGGGGATTGAGGGACGAGGGGACAGGTACCTTGTCCCAATTTACATGGGGCGGTGTTTTTAATGATTAGGAAGCAAGACGACCGCCCTTTGTTTGCGGACATCAGAGACGTTATTTTTGAAAAAAACGTAATTTTTGCATGGGAACGGACACCAGAGACGTTATTTCGTTGAAAAGTCACTATTTTGGGTAGATTTTATGCAAATAAGTTATCATGAACAAAACTGGCCCCCTCTCGTAACAGCGTAGGTTAATTTGGTTAGACTTTCTAATGCAAAAACAAAAAACCAAATCAGAGCTACATTACGAAGGGAGCCATTACTATGAAGGATAACACAAAATTTGTAGGTTTAGACGTATCAAAAGGAAAGATTTCAGTTGCGATTGTAGATCAGGGGAGAGAAAAAGCTAGATATTACGGAACGATTTCGCACACCCCTGAGGCTATTAGGAAGTTAGTTAGTAAATTAGGAGAGCGTGAAAACCTCTTAGTTTGTTATGAAGCTGGTCCAACAGGATATCCACTTTACCGATTATTTTTGAGTTTAGGAATTGAGTGTGAAGTTATTGCGCCTTCTTTAATCCCACAAAAATCGGGGGATCGCGTAAAAACCGATAAGAGAGATGCCGTTCGCCTTGCACAGTTATTTCGAGCTGGGGAGTTAACATCCATCTATGTACCCACGCCAGAAGATGAAGCGTTGCGTGATTTAGTAAGAGCCAGAGAAGATGCCAAGGAAGATGAACTACGTGCCAAACATCGTATCACAAAGTTCCTTCTTCGCCATGAAATTCGCCCTCCTAATAAAGTAGGAAGAAACTGGTCTGCTAGATATCGCGAATGGATCTATACATTAAAATTTGAATTTTCCTGTTCACGAATTGTATTTCAAGAATATTTACAGTGTTTGCACGAAGCAGAACAGCGCATTCTACGACTAGAAGAAGAGATACAACTTCAAGCAACCGAAGGTGTACAGGCCCCAATGATTCAAGCGCTCCAATGCTTAAAAGGGGTGGCTGTAGTTACAGCTACTAGTTTAGTCGCTGAAATTGGTTCCTTTAAACGGTTTCGAAACCCAAAGCAATTCATGGCATATACTGGGTTGGTCCCAAGTGAAAGTTCAAGCGGAGATCTTCGAAGACAAGGAGGCATCACTAAAACAGGAAATAGACATGTTCGTAGATTACTAATTGAGTCTGCCTGGAGTTATCGATACCAACCAGCTGTAAGAGACAGATAAAAAAAAAGACAAGAGGGACAGCCAAGGATCAATTCAGATGATATCATGGAAAGCTCAGCAGAGCTTACACAAAAAGTATTTTCGTTTATTATCTCGTGGTAAATCAAGTAAGACTGCAATTGCGGCTATCGCTCGGGAGTTAGCAGGCTTTATATGGGCAGTTACACAAGAAGCAGAAGAGCTATCGACAAAGAAAATTTCCTAAGCAGCTGTAATAGTTGTCGTATGACGGATTTGTTCTTTT
>SKOL01000472.1 GCA_007120055.1 Anaerobacillus sp. | reverse complement strand
GTGAATACGTTTATTCGAAAAACGCAAAAAGAATTCAAGGCCGAACCATTTCGCTGGTCTTTACCTGCGAGGCGTACATTCTTAACGAATAGGGAATATGAACAATATCGATGGATGGAAAGCTATCCGTATGCCGAAGTTCACTTTGAAGTAGATTTGCAGTTTAAGGAATTTGGAAAGCAACTGGCACCTACCGATATGGAAGAAGTAAAGGGTTGATTTAATGGAATGGATTTTAATTATATTAGGGTTATATCTTTGTTATTATACAATCGTTTACACAAAGATTGTATGGGAAGAAAAAAAGAAATTTGCTTCTTTTTTCCTAATTATCCTTGCGATTAGCCTGTTAGTACTACCTTTCTTTATTTATTTTTCGTAGGGCTAGTTAGTTTGTTGGACAGTTGGTTAGGACCTGGCCCGACTTTTCATGTTAGATGGTGACGGCAGGCCGCCATGAAGGTTTTGTATGAAAAATGTCCGGCAGAATTCTCGAGTGAGCCTCTAAAATTCGGTAGAAGTTTACAGCGAAGCGAGAGAATTCTGCCGGCATTTACAAATTAGATGGTGACGGTAAGGCGTCATGCCGGTTTTGTATGAAAAAAATATGACGGTCGACTTTTCCGAACAAGCCCCTAAAGTGATTTTCACTAAAAATATTTTTAGTGAAATTCAATATATTTTAATAACAAAAAAATAGTAAGAAATTTCAAGAAGCTGATCCATTAGTAGGATCGGCTTTTTTGAATTTCTTATTGAACATTTTACACGAAAAATATTCAGCGAAAACATTCGGAAAATTTCAAAAAAAGTCGTTGCAAAACAGTTGAGTCTGTTATAGTATACTAAATATAAATAAAAACTGTAATAATACAGTAAGCGTATTAGTATTTCACAAGTACGCTCAAGAGGTTCAATTTTGGTCAAAAATAAAAAAATGGGGGATGAAGAACGTGAGTAATTTTCAAGAGCAATTTAATAATTTGGAAAACAGTTGGAAAACCAATAAGAGATGGGCGGGAATTACACGGAATTACACGGCAGAGCAAGTTATTCGCTTAAGAGGATCGGTGCAGGTGGAACATACGTTAGCCCGTCGAGGAGCGGAGCGTCTCTGGGATCAATTACATTCTATGGATTTTGTAGCAGCACTTGGTGCTTTAACTGGAAATCAGGCGATACAACAAGCGAAAGCAGGGTTACAAGCTGTTTATTTAAGTGGATGGCAAGTAGCTGCCGATGCAAATCTTGCTGGTCATATGTACCCTGACCAAAGCTTATACCCTGCTAATAGTGTTCCGATGGTCGTTAAACGAATTAACCAAGCGTTACAGAGGGCGGATCAAATTCAACATATGGAAGGTAAAGATGATATTGACTATTTTTTACCGATTGTTGCTGATGCGGAAGCTGGATTTGGAGGGCAATTAAATGTTTTTGAACTAATGAAAGGAATGATTGAGGCTGGAGCTGCAGGAGTACATTTTGAAGATCAGTTAGCTTCAGAGAAAAAGTGTGGTCATCTAGGTGGCAAGGTGTTAATACCAACACAAACAGCGATCAGAAATTTAACGGCTGCGAGACTTGCTGCTGACGTATCTGGTGTTCCAACGTTAATAATTGCAAGAACTGATGCAGATGCAGCGGATTTAATTACTAGTGATGTTGATCCGTACGACCATGAATTTATTACTGGTGAAAGAACACCAGAAGGATTCTATCGAACAAAACCAGGCATAGATCAAGCGATTTCTCGTGGGTTAGCTTATGCTCCGTATGCAGACTTAATTTGGTGTGAAACATCTAAGCCAAGTTTAGAAGAGGCTAAGGCTTTTGCAGATGCGATCCATGAAAAATTTCCTGGTAAAATGTTAGCTTACAATTGCTCACCGTCATTTAACTGGAAAGCGAACTTAAATCAAGAAACGATTGAAAGGTATCAAGAGGAATTAAGTAAAATGGGATATAAATTCCAGTTTGTAACGTTAGCCGGATTCCATGCTTTAAATCATAGTATGTTTGAGTTAGCTCATGAGTATAAATCTCGTGGTATGGGAGCTTACTCTGAGCTTCAGCAACACGAGTTTGCAAGCGAAGCTAAAGGGTATACTGCGACACGTCATCAACGTGAAGTAGGAACTGGCTACTTTGATGAAGTTTCTCAAACGGTAGCTGGAGGTACCTCTAGCACTACAGCCTTAAAAGGTTCAACGGAAGTGGCACAGTTTTAATCACTAAAATCTATACCTCCTTTTAGAACGCAGCGTCCTTCGCCAGACGCTGCGCTTTTTTTTTCGAAGCTGACCAGGCGCTTGCGCTTTTCTCATAAAACATATTTCTTGTCACTGTTCCAACATTTTGTTAGAGTAAAGTATAATTTATTTGTTTAATACTATAATTGTGAACACGCACTATTAGGTTTTAGTATAGACAAAGGCAAAACATTTGCGTTTATTTATGTGAAAAGTTTTGCAAAACACTTACAATCATTGTACATAGCATAGGAGGAAGAAAGATGAAAATGATGGATGCAAACGAAATTATTTCGTTTATTTCAAACAGCGTGAAATCAACGCCAGTAAAAGTTTATGTAAAAGGTGACTTAGATGGTATTAACTTTGGTGATAACACTAAAGCGTTTGTCTCGGGTAATACTGGAACACTATTTGGGGAATGGGCTGAGATTGAAGCTGCATTAAAAGCGAATGAAAATAAAATTGAAGACTTTGTCGTAGAAAATGATCGTCGAAATTCTGCAATTCCACTGCTTGATATGAAACATATTCAAGCTCGAATTGAGCCAGGTGCGATTATTCGCGATCAAGTAGAAATTGGAAAAAATGCAGTAATTATGATGGGAGCTTCTATTAATATTGGTTCTGTTGTTGGTGAAGGAACAATGATCGATATGAACGTTGTCCTAGGTGGAAGAGCGACAGTAGGTAAAAATTGTCATATTGGTGCAGGAGCAGTTTTAGCTGGGGTTATTGAACCACCATCAGCAAAGCCTGTTGTTGTTGAAGATAATGTAGTAGTTGGTGCCAACGCTGTAGTTCTTGAAGGTGTAACCGTTGGTCAAGGAGCGGTTATTGCAGCTGGAGCGATTGTAACAGAAGACGTACCGGCAAATACAGTAGTTGCAGGAACACCTGCACGTGTTATTAAAGAAATTGATGAGAAAACAAAAGGAAAAACAGAAATTAAACAAGAGCTTCGTCGATTAAATGAAGACCAATAATTAAGACGCTTTATGAAGGGTGCCTTTTGCGCTTTTCTTACGGGGGTGTCCCATATCAAAGTGTCAGTCACCACGAGACGCTAAATACAGACGGATTTTCAATAAATGCGTTTATGTTTAGTATTTTTCTTGGTAATCTGACACTTATGGGACACCCCCGATTTTTAAATTAAAAAATACAAAAGAGGTAGTTATGATGAGTAATTCTTTTATTAATATTAGGCGTAAATTACACGAAATCCCTGAACTCGGTTTTGAAGAGACGAAAACACAACAATATCTTCTCACTTATATCGAGAGCTTGTCACAGCAATATTTAACCATTGATACTTGGAAAACGGGAATTTTTGTGAAAGTTGAGGGAAGTGCTCCTTCGAAAGTAGTAGCTTATCGTGCTGACATTGATGGGTTGCCAATGGTTGAGGAAACGGACCTTCCTTTTAAGTCAACGCACGAAGGAAAAATGCATGGCTGTGGACATGATTTTCATATGAGTATTGCCTTAGGAGTACTCACATACTTTGCTGAAAACCAACCGAAAGAATCATTATTATTTATTTTTCAACCAGCAGAAGAAGGACCAGGCGGGGCACAACCTATGCTTGAAAGTGATTATTTGAAGAATAACCGCCCTGATAGGATTATTGCTTTGCATATTGCTCCGGAATACCCTGTCGGTAGCGTCGCAACAAAAGAAGGTTTACTTTTTGCTAATACTTCTGAACTATTTATTGATTTTAAAGGTAAAGGTGGTCACGCCGCCTACCCTCATACAGCAAATGATATGGTTGTTGCTTCAAGCCATTTTGTTACACAACTGCAATCAATTGTCGCAAGAAATATCAACCCACTAGATTCTGCAGTTGTCACAATTGGAAAGATTTCCGGAGGGACAAAGCAAAATATTATCGCTGAAAATGCGAGGGTAGAAGGAACAATCCGTACGTTATCAATGAGCTCAATGCACAATGTAAAAAATCGTATTGCTTCACTTGTAAAAGGGATAGAGGAAGGTTTTGATTGTTGTGCAACCATTGATTTTGGTGCGAATTACTGTCAAGTTTATAATAATGAAGCTATCACAAGACAGTTTATGAATTTTGTTGAAAGTCGCAAATGTACACAATTAATAGAGTGTAAAGAAGCGATGACTGGTGAAGACTTCGGTTACTTCCTTGCAGAGATCCCGGGCTTTATGTTTTGGTTAGGTGTAAACTCTGAACATGGACTCCATTCGGGGAAGCTTAACCCAGATGAAGAGGCTATTCCCTTTGCGATTGGTTTAGTTGTAGATTATTTTAAATCGTTATAAACAGAATAATCTTCCATTTATTTGGACAAATTACCGTTGTAGAGAAAACTCTCTTACTTGTGTGAATTTCATAATCCTAATTAGCTACATCGATCCTACATTTAGTTGAGAACGGTCTAACTTAACTATATGTAATAATTTAGTGGCGTTAAAAAGGTTGCATGAAATTCATTAACTTATTCAATGGAAAAAAGAAGGAGGATTATTTTATGCCAAAAGTTGGAGTTGAACAATCGTTATCTGCTGTGCAAGAAGCGTTGCAAGCAAAAGGCTATGAAGTAGTACAATTAAAGCAAGAAAGTGATGCTACAAATTGTGATTGCTGTGTTATTACGGGGCAAGATCAAGACATGATGGGTATTCAAAATGTGGCAACAGAAGGCTCGGTTATAAATGCACACGGAATGAATGCTGATGAAGTATGCCAACAAGTAGAAAACAAACTTCAGCAACAATAAAATTTGATATAATACGGAGATTTGCCGTTTATACAAGAAGAGGTTAAGCCAAAATAAAGTGTCAGACACCGCTAGGTACCAAATATAGACATTCGATTAATCTTTCTTGTCTATATTTAGTACGATCCGCGTGGTGTCAGACACTTTTGGCCCACCCTCCAGTTTGTAGTCAAAGTATTTCTCAATCAATTCAGCCTGGTTGAAAAGGCTTGTCAATCGGTATCCTCTATTTCTTTTCTATATAAACTTGATGTGGGAACGGGATCTCAATTCCGTGTTTATCAAGCGTCTCTTTTAAAGTTTTCCTTAACGTTCTTTCGACAGCCCACTGCGACATATTTTCTGTTTTGGCAATTATTCTAATAACAACATCAGAATCACCAAAACTTTGCACCCCTATAACGTTTGGTCCTTCTTTAATAGCTTCCTCAATTTTGGCTACTTCATCACAAGCATTTTGCAGAAGTGCAATAACTTCATCAACATTTTCGTCGTATGCGATACTAATATCAACTAGTGCTCTCATATTTCCGCGAGAATGGTTACTTACATTCGTTATTTCTCGGTTGGGAATGAAGTGTAGCGTTCCATCAAAGCTACGAAGCTTTGTCGTTCGTAAACCGACTTCTTCTACGACCCCATCAACACCAGCCATTGTTACGTAATCATCTACTTCAATTTGTTTTTCAAGCAGAATAAAGAAGCCTGTAACAACATCACTTACTAATCCTTGCGCTCCAAAGCCGATCGCTAAACCGATCACCCCAGCCCCGGCAATAAGAGGTGCGATCTCGTAATCAAAAATCCCGATGATAATCGTAATTAAAATAAAAATCAAAAAATATGTAAATACGTTAATTGCTAACTTTTCCAACGTTTTCGTTCTACCTGGATGCATACCCCTTTGTTCACTTAATTTCGTAAAAGAATTCGTGATAAGTCGACTTCCTATTTTTTTAACAATTATATAACCAATAATGATTCCTAATAATTGTAAGGCAATGACCCCAATGCTTATAAATATTACATTTAAATCAATAGAATTAATCCAGTTCATAACAACAGCTCCCTTATTAATAATCTGTCGCTTAGTATACCCTCTTTAAAAAATGTACTAAACCTATTTTGTAGTTTAACATAGTGAAGCCTTTGTATGAAAGAAAGCTGACCGTATAGGTTAGGTTTGTTGGTTAGTGGTTAGTTGGAAAGCTGAAAGTTGCAAAGTTGGAAAAGGAAAAATATCCAATATACATCTTAGATAGTGCCGGTAATCCGTCATGAGGGTTTTGCATGAAAAAAGGCGGATGATTTCGAGAACGAGCCTCTGAGATTCGTTAGAAGGTCACAGCGAAGAGAAGGAAATCATCCGCCTTTTCCATATTTAGATGGTGACAGAATGTCCGGCATTTACTTCTTAGATGGTGACGATAAGCTGTCATGAAGGTTTTGTATGTATCGTTGAATTCAATTAGAGCATATGATTCGTTTAATATAGTAAATTCAGGGTATAATACCGATAGACTGTTATAAAAGGATGAAATTAGTAATTTAAAATGATTATAATTTACAGTTGACTAATTAAAATATTTCTTTTTATAATAATTATAAATAAAAAGCCCCTTAACAGGGTACATAATTTAGGAGGTTTTATAAATGAGTGATAAAAGAATGGTAGCAAAGCAAGCCCCGAGATTTGAAATGGATGCCGTATTAGCGAATAAAGAATTTGGTAAAGTTAGTCTAGAAGAGAATATGAAAAATGATAAGTGGACAGTTCTTTTCTTCTACCCAATGGACTTTACTTTTGTGTGTCCAACTGAAATTACGGCTTTAAGTGATCGTTATGATGAGTTTGAAGATTTAGATGCAGAAGTAATTGGTGTTTCTACTGATACAATTCATACCCACTTAGCTTGGATTAATACAGACCGTACTTCAAACGGATTGGGTGAACTGAAATATCCTTTAGCAGCTGACACAAACCATGTTGTTTCAAGAGAATATGGTGTATTAATTGAAGATGCTGGTATTGCCTTACGTGGTCTATTTATCATAAGCCCGGAGGGAGAGTTAATGTATTCTGTTGTTAACCATAACAACATTGGACGTGACGTAGATGAAACATTGCGTGTACTTCAAGCTCTTCAAACAGGTGGACTTTGTCCTGCAAACTGGAAGCCGGGTCAAGAGACATTATAATTTTTAACTACAAAGGCGGGGATTACTGTGAAACTAAGAACACCTATGCCTGAGTTAACAGGAGCTACTGAATGGTTAAATGGTGAACTAACACGTGAAGATTTAGTTGGAAATAAACCAACGTTATTTCATTTTTGGTCGATTAGCTGCCACTTGTGTAAAGAAGCTATGCCAAATGTCAATGAGTTTCGAGATCAATATAAAGATCAATTAAATGTCGTGGCAGTTCACATGCCACGATCAGAAAAAGATTTAGATATTGATGAAATTAAGAAAGTTGCTAAAGAGCACGATATTACACAACCGATTTTTATTGATAATGCTCATAAGCTAACTGATGCTTTCGAAAATCAATATGTTCCGGCATATTATGTTTTTGATAGTGAAGGTCAACTTCGTCACTTCCAAGCAGGTGGCGGCGGTATGAAGATGTTAACAAAACGAGTGAATCGTGTTTTAGGAATAAAAGAATAAGTAATGATTATAAAGAGCCCCTCTATTTATTTGAACAAAATATAGATAGAGGGGCTTTTTTTGTTCAAAGATATGAAAGTATAAATAATTTAGGGAACTGTCTAGCTCAAGCGCCTAGCTTCTGGAGCGTTTCGGTCCATCAAGATTTGCCTATTCATGAGGGGGAATCGAAGAGGAAGCAAAACGTTGCTGGCCCTCCAACGCTTGTCGATGCTCCTGCGGTTACTCGTCGCAAAGCACAAGGAGTAAATCGAAGAAGCTGCTTCGCTGACCAAGGCGCTTGCGCTTTTCTTGTTAGTTGGTATGGTGGAAAATTCAAACAAAATTAATATAATATTTTTAATATTGTGTTATGATTAATTTATTGGATTACGATAATGGAGGATACGCACATTTATGAAAAAACAGTTTGCGGTTATCGGATTAGGTAGATTTGGGGGAAGTATTTGTAAATCACTAAGTGAGCAAGGGATGGAAGTTTTGGCCATTGATACAGACGAAGAGAAGGTCAACAATTTCTCTACAATCGTTACACATGCTGTTGTTGCGGATGGAACTGATGAAAATGCGCTTAAAAGTCTTGGGGTTCGTAACTTTGATCATGTAATTGTTGCTATTGGTGATAATATTCAGGCGAGTATTTTAACTACTTTAATATTAGAAGAGTTTGGAGTAAGCCATATTACCGTTAAAGCTCAAAATGATTATCATGAAAAAGTATTAAATAAAATTGGAGCTCATAAAGTGGTACACCCTGAAAGAGATATGGGAATTAGAATTGCTCACAATATCGTTTCTAAAAATGTGCTAGATTATTTAGAACTTTCGAAAGATTATAGTATAGTAGAGTTAATTGCCGGGGAAAAAATATGCAACAAAACATTAATTGATTTAAATATTCGCGCAAAATACGGAGTTAATATTATGGCCATTAAACGGGGGGACGATATAAATGTTTCTCCACATGGAACTGAGAAGATATTACAAGGAGATATATTAATTGTTATTGGAGCCATCATGGATATTAATAAATTAGAAAATGCATTGTTTGATAAAGACTAAGAAGAGGTTGTCCTAACGGGCAACCTCTTGTCATGTGCTTTTCTTATTTTAAACTTCCATAATAATTGGTAAAATCATTGGCTTTCTTTTTGTTTTCTCATATAAGAATGGTCCTAAAACGTCAGTAATTTCGTTCTTAATTTCTGACCATTGTGTCGTTTTTCTTTCCATAATCGAGTCTAAATGTTTTGCTAATAGTGCTTGAGCATCATTAATTAAGTCGCCAGATTCACGCATGTATACAAACCCTCTTGAAATAATGTCAGGACCTGCGGTTACTTTAAATTCTTTCATGTTAAGGCTAACAACTACAACAACGAGGCCTTCTTCAGACAATATTCTTCGATCTCTTAGGACGATATTACCGATATCACCAATACCATTTCCATCAACGTAAACTGATCCTGAAGGGATCTTTCCTACAACAGCGGCTTCATCATTGTTTAGTCCTAATACTTCACCGTTATCCATTACAAAGCAATTTTCCTCTGGAACATCACAGTCGACTGCAAGCTTTACATGCATTTTTAACATACGGTATTCACCGTGAATTGGCATGAAATATTTTGGTTTTATTAGACGTAACATCAATTTTTGCTCTTCTTGTCCACCATGGCCTGAAGTGTGAATATCGCTTAAAGATCCGTGAATAACTTCTGCGCCAGCTCGGTACAATTGATTAATTGTTTTACTTACACTAAGAGTATTTCCTGGGATAGGTGAAGAAGAGAAAACTACAGTATCACCAGGGATAATTTGAATTTGTCGATGCGTACCAAAGGCAATGCGTGATAAAGCAGCCATTGGCTCGCCTTGACTGCCTGTACATAAAATGGTTACTTCATTACTAGGCAGTTTATTTATTTGATTGTGGTCAATAAAAGTACCTTTTGGTGCTTTTATATACCCTAGTTCTTGCCCTATTGTAATTGCATTTTCCATACTTCTGCCAAAAACAGCAACTTTACGATCGTGAGCAACAGCTGATTCCACTACTTGTTGAAGACGATGAATATTTGATGCGAAAGTAGCAAATATAACTCGTCCATCAACTTTGTCAAAAATAGAATCAATGCTCTCTCCTACTTTTCGTTCAGACATTGTAAATCCAGGAACTTCACTATTAGTACTATCAGAAAGAAGGCATAACACTCCTTCTTGTCCGATTTGTGCCATTTTCGTTAAATTTGCAGGTTCTCCAACTGGTGTGAAATCAAATTTAAAATCACCAGTATGTACGATGTTTCCTGGTGGTGTTTTTACTACAATTCCATAGGAATCAGGAATACTGTGGGTTGTTCGAAAGAAACTAACCGAAGTTTTTTGAAATTTAATAACCTCATCTTCGCGAATTTCAATCATTTTTGTTTTTCTTAATAAACCGTGTTCTTCCAATTTACCTTTTAGTAAACCGAGAGCTAACTTTCCGCCATAAATCGGGATGTTTATTTCTCTTAAAAGGTAAGGGATACCTCCAATATGGTCTTCGTGACCGTGAGTAATAAATAACCCTTTAATCTTGTCTTCGTTTTTGACTAAATATGTGTAATCAGGAATGACGTAATCAATTCCGAGAAGTTCATCCTCAGGGAATTTGATTCCGGCATCAATTAAAATGATTTCGTCTTGAAATTGGACTGCATACGTATTTTTTCCAATTTCACCTAGACCACCGAGGGCCATAACAGCTGTTTGATTGTTTTTTACTTGCTTCATAACTTATATATTCTCCAATTTGAAATTTTCATTTTGCTTCTCATACTCTAAATAAACACCATCAACAGGAAGGACAAACTCAATATTATAACTTTTAGAAGCTAATTTTTCTCGAACATCCATCTCTGAATTTGCTTCAATATATATTGATTTTGTATTTTCCCGCACAGGCGCTTCCGAGATTAACTCTTGAAATAAAACTTTGTATACCATTTTTAAACCTCTCCTTAAATCTTTTATCTTTCAACATTATAAATGAAATTGGTTTTATTTTCATGTTTTTATTTTGTAATTCATTCGACAAATTTCTTCATTATGAGAAAACAATGCTATTTAGCATCATACATTATTTTTCTTTAGATAACAAATTTAGGGGATAAAAAAGGAAATGGATTTTGAAAAATAGATCCAAAATCCATAAAATTGAGTTATGTTTCTAATAGACGATTTTTAGGAAGTAGGTCGCGGCACCGTTTAAGTAATTTTTCACGCCATTTTTTTAGCATACAACACACCCTCCATTTCTCTTTAAATTCTTCTTTGGTGTTAGTATGCGTTTAAAATGTAAAGTAATGAGTGGAAAATTAAGACGTTTAAATGCGAAAAAAAGCGTAAAGAAGAGGGGATCCTAAAAGTGTTGACTAACAATTTTCACTAAATAAGACATGCAGTAAGTATAATTTGTCTATATTTAATGTTAATCGCACACTTTATTATAGGACACCCTCTGGGGAAGTTAAGCTTTTAAACAAATTTATTTGAATGCTTGTGGGATTGGTTTTTTTTGAGGGTCATTACTTTCCTCAATGCGGTCGTAAAACATAATCCCGTTTAAATGATCAATTTCATGTTGAAACACAATAGCTGGCAGTCCGCGTAAACGTATAGAAATGGTTTCGCCTTCAAGATTAGTTCCTTGTACGGTTATTCTTGCATGTCTTGGGACCGGACCTGGTACATCTCTATCAACTGATAAACATCCTTCGCCATTTTCTAATTGTGTCATTTCTATAGATTGACTGATGATTTTTGGATTAAATAAAGCATGTTCGTATAAATTTTCGTTTTGGTCAGTTACAAGAACGGCAATCATTCGTTTACTAACATTTATTTGTGGTGCTGCTAAACCGACACCAGCTCGTAAATTATATTTGGCGGCAATTTCTGGATTTTGACTGTTGTGTAAAAACTCCATCATTTGCTTAAGAATTTCAATATCTTCTTTAGATGCAGGGAGTTTTACTTCCTCAGCTACTTTTCTTAGTGTTGGGTGCTCCTCTTTTATAATATCTTTCATTGTAATCATTTTTTTCATCTCCTGCCTGTTTTATGTTTATGTATGTAAGATTGCTTAATCTAATAGTAATACTATACTATAGAAAATAAAAAAGAAAGAAACGAGCCTAAACATTAAAAAAAAATTGTCACGTAACTTGTACTAAAAATATGGTAAAGTAATATATATTAGGTAAAATTATTTTTTGTTGTCAAAAATCCATTTATAGGATAGTGTTTTACTGAACATGCCATTATTGGAAAATATGTATGTAAAGGGGAAATATCGATGTTCAAACGAAAAAATATTTACTATGTAATGATTATAGTATTTTTGCTTGGTCTTTCTGCTTGTACTACAGTAAATCCGGCTGAAGAAATTTATAATCATCTAGAAAAAGCAGTTAGCTTAGAAGCGGGTTTTGAAGCACAGCAAGCACCATTGTCAAAAGCTGAGAATGAAGAGTATGAATTATATGATGAAATTTTAAAACTTTCTGAACTAGATGAAATTAATAATTTAGTTACTGAAGTTGAAGAGCTAGCTTTGTCGAGGAAAGAAATGATTGAAAAGGAAAAAGAGAGTATACAAGAAGCTTACGATGAGTTTTTACATATAAATCCGATTGTTGAAACAATTGAGGATGAAGAGTTGTTGACACTTGCAAACGAGTTAATTTCTACAATGGAAAATAGGTTTGAAACCTATAATGAACTATATAATGTATATAAGGCATCGATAGATTTGGATTTAGAGCTTTATTCATTAGTTAAAAGTGAAGACCTTACGATCGAGGAACTTGAAATGATGCATGATGAAGTAAATGCTTCTTATATGCAAGTAAATGATCTGAAAGAGAAGTTTAATGAATATACATTGAAGTACAATGACATTAAACGTGATTTTTATAAACTTGGAGATCTCAACGTAAGTTACAATTAAGGGTTACAAAATAATAGATGGCTCAAATTAGGTATTGAAACAATTTTTTGTTTTGATGCCTATTTTTTTAGTTTTAAAAAATATAACAGGGGTAATGTGTATTAACACTGTGGGAATGTTGTTTTGTAAGTAGTTTGAGGGTTTTGTTGAAACAGTTGACGATTAATAACTATAACAGTTTTATAGGTGGTTATTTAGTTTCTAGGGGGCAAAAAACTCATAATAACCTTATGTGCAAGGATTTATCCGTTGACAAATAAATTTACTATGATGTAAAATTATTCTCAAATAGTCGAGTTGTACCAGTCTTTTAAAAAAATCATTAATACAGATTGATCAATTGTAGATTTGTGAAAAATAATTTTTGATTGATTAAAGTTGTAATGAATAAATTTATGGGCAACCTAAACTAGAGTTAATTAGCGAGGTTTGAATTTTTTGGATAAGAAAGGATAGGTGAACGATACAATGAAAAGTAAAACATTAGAGCAAGTTGAAAATCAGTTTGAAACCTTCCAAATTCTAAATGAAGAGGGAGAAGTTGTAAATGAGGCGGCGATGCCGAACCTTAGTGATGAGCAATTACAAGAATTAATGAAACGTATGGTATATACAAGAATTTGGGACCAGCGCGCAATTTCTTTAAACCGTCAAGGTAGATTAGGTTTTTATGCCCCGGTTGCTGGGCAGGAAGCTTCAATGCTAGGTACGCATTTTGCTTTAGAAAAAGAAGATTGGATCTTACCGGGTTACCGTGATATTCCTCAAATTGTTTATCATGGAGTTTCATTAGAACAGGCATTTTTATGGTCGCGTGGTCATTTCCAAGGTGGGCAAATGCCAGAAGGTGTTAATGTGTTAATGCCCCAAATTATTATTGGTGCTCAAATTATCCAAACGGCAGGCGTAGCCTTAGGTTTAAAGCGTAAAAATACAAACACAGTGGCAATTACGTACACTGGAGATGGAGGAGCATCGCAAGGGGACTTTTATGAAGGTCTTAACTTTGCAGGTGCTTACAGTGCACCTGCGATTTTCGTTGTTCAGAATAACCGTTTTGCAATTTCTACACCAGTAGAAAAGCAATCTGCAGCGCGTACGATTGCTCAAAAAGCAGTTGCTGCTGGAATTCATGGAGTGCAAGTAGATGGTATGGATGTTTTAGCTGTTTACGCTGCTACCGAAGAAGCTCGTGAGCGTGGTTTAAATGGTGGTGGGCCAACGTTAATCGAAACGTTAACATACCGCTACGGACCACACACAATGGCTGGAGATGATCCGACTCGTTACCGTACATCTGATTTAGATGACGAATGGGAGAAGAAAGATCCATTAGTTCGTTTCCGTAAGTTTCTAGAAAAGAAAAATTTATGGAGTGAACAACAAGAAAATGAAGTAGTAGATCAAGCGAAGGAAGATATAAAAGTGGCAATTAAAAAAGCAGACGCTGCACCGAAACAAAAAGTGACTGATTTAATTGGCTTTATGAACGAGAAGCTTCCTTATAATTTGAATGAGCAAATGGATGAGTTTAAAGCAAAGGAGTCGAAGTAAGCTATGGCACAAATGACAATGATTCAAGCGATAACTGATGCCATGAGAGTAGAAATGAAGAAAGATGAAAGTATACTCTTATTTGGGGAAGATGTAGGTAAAAATGGAGGGGTATTCCGTGCCACAGAAGGCCTACAAGATGAATTTGGCGAAGAGCGTGTGTTTGATACTCCGTTAGCTGAATCGGGGATTGGTGGTTTAGCTATCGGATTAGGTTTAACAGGTTTTCGTCCGATTATGGAAATTCAGTTTTTCGGTTTCGTATTTGAGGTGTTCGATTCAATAGCGGCACAAATGGCGAGGATGCGTTATCGGTCAGGTGGGGTGTATCATTCACCAGTGACAATCCGGTCTCCGTTTGGTGGCGGTGTAAAAACTCCTGAATTGCATGCCGATAGCTTAGAAGGTTTAATGGCGCAAACACCAGGGGTAAAAGTCGTAATCCCTGCAACTCCTTATGACGCAAAAGGTTTATTAATTTCGGCTATTCGTGATAATGATCCGGTGGTATTCCTAGAGCATATGAAACTTTACCGCTCTTTCCGCGGAGAGGTTCCAGAAGAAGAATATACTATTGAGTTAGGCAAAGCAGACGTTAAGCGAGAAGGTAAAGATATTTCGATTATTACCTATGGAGCAATGGTTCACTCTTCTCTTAAAGCAGCAGAAGAACTAGCTAAAGAAGGGGTTGAAGCAGAGGTGATCGATCTTCGTACAATTAGTCCGTTAGATATCGATGCGATTATCACTTCAGTAGAAAAAACAAACCGCGTAATTGTCGTTCAAGAAGCACAAAAGCAAGCTGGGATTGCAGCGAATGTTGTTGCAGAAATTAACGACCGTGCGATTTTAAGTCTTGAAGCACCGGTATTACGTGTAACTGCACCTGATACAGTATTCCCGTTTGCTTCTGCTGAGGATGTATGGCTTCCTGGTTATAAAGAAATTGTTGAAACAGCAAAGAAAGTGATTAACTTTTAATTGAGTGATTTTCATAATAACCATAAACTAGCCACTTACAGCTACATCTAGTTGAGGATGATTTAACTCAACTAGATGCAGCATCCTAGTAGGGTTAAATTATGAAATTCATTAAATTATTTAATCAAACACTTGAACTTTTTTAAGCAAGAGGCTCGTGAATTAATTTTTAAAGAGCTTCTTGTTTTTAACAAATCTTATAAAATTGACACGTAATTAAAGGGAGGCGTTTTTTGTGGCGTTTGAATTTAAACTTCCTGATATCGGTGAAGGTATTCATGAAGGTGAGATCGTCAAATGGTTTGTAAAACCTGGCGACGAAGTAAAAGAAGATGATGTATTACTTGAAGTACAAAACGATAAAGCTGTAGTGGAAATTCCTTCACCTGTTGAAGGGAAAGTTTTAGAATTGAAAGTGTCTGAAGGGACTGTGGCAGTTGTTGGAGATGTTCTTTTAACTATTGATTATGACGGTGAAATTCCGGGCTCAGCACATGGTCATGATGATGAAGAAGAAACGGCAGCGCCTGAGAAGGAAGAAGCGAAACAAGAACCTACTCAAGAAGTGACAGAGGTTGAAGTTGATGAATCCAGAAGAATTATTGCGATGCCGTCTGTTCGTAAATATGCTCGTGAAAAAGGAATTGATATTCGTCAAGTGAATGGCACAGGTGATAATGGCCGTATTTTAAAGTCGGATATTGATAACTTTGGTACTGAAGCGCCAAAACAAGAGGCAGTAGGAGAAACGGAACAACCGGTTTCTAAAGAAGAGGGTCCAACTACGAAGAAAGAAGTTAAGTCTTATGAACCTGTATTTGGTGAAATGGAAACTCGTGAAAAAATGAGCGGAATTCGCAAAGCGATCTCGAGTGCGATGGTTAATTCCAAGCATACCGCACCTCACGTAACATTAATGGATGAAGTTGATGTTACAGATTTAGTTGCACACCGTAAAAAGTTCAAATCGGTTGCTCAAGATAAAGGGATTAAATTAACGTACTTACCTTATGTAGTAAAAGCGTTAACTTCTGCGTTAAGAGAATACCCGACGTTAAATGCATCGATTGATGATGCGAGTGACGAAGTTGTATATAAACATTACTATAATATCGGAATTGCAGCAGATACAGACAAAGGTTTGTTAGTACCGGTGGTAAAAGAAGCAGATCGAAAGTCAATCTTTAAAATTTCTGGTGAAATTAATGAGTTAGCCACAAAAGCTCGTGAAGGTAAATTAGCTACGGATGAAATGAAAGGTGGCTCTTGTACGATTACGAATATCGGGTCTGCTGGTGGTCAGTGGTTCACGCCGGTTATTAACCACCCAGAAGTGGCAATTTTGGGAATTGGTCGTATTGCTGAAAAACCGGTTGTAAAAGACGGGGAAATTGTAGTTGCACCAGTGTTAGCCTTATCGTTAAGTTTCGATCACCGTTTAATTGACGGAGCGACAGCGCAAAATGCGTTAAATCACATCAAACGTTTATTGAACGATCCGCAATTATTAGTTATGGAGGCGTAAAGTATGGTAGTAGGAGATTTTGCAGTAGAAGTTGATACACTTGTCATCGGCTCAGGTCCTGGTGGTTATGTAGCTGCAATTCGAGCGGCGCAACTAGGGCAAAAAGTAACGGTTGTTGAAAAAGGGAATTTAGGTGGAGTTTGTTTAAATGTTGGTTGTATTCCTTCAAAGGCGCTAATTGCCGCAGGGCATAAATACCATGATGCAAAGCATTCAGAAGATATTGGTATTACTGTAGAAAATGTGAATTTAGATTTCTCGAAAGTGCAAAAATGGAAAGCGTCAGTTGTCAATAAACTAACAAGTGGTGTTGAAGGGCTTTTAAAAGGTAATAAAGTCGACATTGTTAAGGGTGAAGCGTACTTTGTTGATGAAAATACGGTTCGAATTATGGATGATAAGTCATCGCAAACGTATAAATTTAACAATTGTATTATTGCGACGGGTTCTTCTCCGATTGAAATTCCGTCTTTCAAATGGAGTAAGCGAGTTATTTCTTCAACAGGAGCGTTAGCCTTAGAAGAAGTACCTAAAAAAATGGTTGTTATCGGCGGTGGTTATATTGGTGTAGAGCTGGGTGCAGCGTATGCTAATTTAGGTGCTGAAATTATCATTTTAGAAGGAAGTAAACAAATTTTACCTGGTTTTGAAAAGCAAATGAGCCAGTTAGTTGCTAAAAACTTGAAGAAAAACGGAGCGACCATTCATACAAATGCTCTTGCTCAAGGAGTAGAAGAAACAGCAGATGGTGTGAAAGTTACTGCTGAAATTAAAGGTGAAACCGAGACGTTTGAAGCGGACTATTGCTTAGTAACGGTTGGTCGTCGTCCAAATACTGAAGACCTTGGTCTTGAGCAAGTTGGAATTGAAATGACTGATCGAGGGCTAGTGAAAGTTGATAAGCAATGTAAAACAAGTGTGAGCGGTATATATGCAATTGGAGATATTGTTGACGGTCCGGCTCTTGCTCATAAAGCTTCGTACGAAGGGAAAGTGGCTGCTGAAGTTATTTCAGGACACTCTGCCGAAGTTGATTATTTAGCTATACCGGCCGTTGTCTTCTCAGGACCTGAACTTGCATCTGTAGGTTTAACTGAAGCGGAAGCAAAAGAAGTGGGTTATGATGTGAAAGTTTCAAAATTCCCATTTGCAGCTAACGGCCGTGCTTTATCGCTGAATGAAACAGATGGTTTTATGAAGATGGTAACGAGAAAAGAAGATGGTTTAGTGCTAGGAGTACAAATTGCTGGTACAAATGCCTCTGATATGATCTCTGAAGCTTGTGTAGCTATCGAAGCAGGTATGACTGCGGAAGATATTGCAATGACGATACATGCACATCCATCTTTAGGTGAAATTACAATGGAAGTGGCAGAAGTAGCGATTGACATGCCGATCCATATAGTGAAATAATAAAAAGGGTGACTTTTAAAGTGCTTTAGCTGTTACATTATGTAATACATGTTGGCTAAAAGAACTTTTGAGTCACCTTTTTTTATTTTATTAATGATTGTTCTAGTGTTTGTAATATATCATTTTTTTGAAGTGAACCTTCGACGCGGATTGTGATTTTTTCGTTATGTATAACGAGTAAAGTAGGAAATTCACTAATTTCGAAATAACGAATTAAATCTCTGTCTGAAGAATGGATAATGTTAAAAGATCGAATTAGTTCAGGGTATCTTCTTTTAACATCTAACAGTGCGTCATAGTAGTTTCCTTCCTCGTGTATATAATGATCGTCTGAAAAGAGAATAGTAATATGCTCGTCTTCTTTTTGTAAAAAAGGATAATTAGAAAGTACTTCATTATTGTTGCAACTAGATAAGAACATTAAGAGAAAAATATAACTGAAAGAAGTTGTTATAGTTTTTTGGCATAACAATACTATTCACTTCCTTTGATGTGATTATAACCTTAGATTAGATATTCTTAATAATTTTATCATGAAAACGCTTCTTTTTACTGTTCGTAATGAAACTGTTACCAAAATGAAAAATAACTCCGATTTGAATGACTTTTTATGAAGTGTTGACAAGTTGAGACAATTTTAGCTATCGATGGACATCGTATGTTAATATATTATTTAATGGTTATTAAAAAAATTTAGTTAGGTGATGATTTTGAAAAAAAGTGTGATTTTGTATTTCGTAGCTATCTTCTTTTTGCTAAGTACAGCTTGTGCAGAAGGTGATAAAAATGTAAATGGAGAAAATGAGTACGATCCAAAAGACGCGGTGGTTGATGAGGTTGAAGAAGGTATTAGTGTAGATGAAGAATCTTCTCGAGAAGAAAAACAAGCCGAGTTAGTTGAAGATGAAAATGAACAACAAGAAGAGGATAAGCAGGAGGAGGAAGTGGTGGTTTCTCCGAGATATGCTTTACAAACTAATGAAATGGTAAAACCAATTGATGAAAAGGGGAATGAAAACGTCGTTCTATTAACGATAGATGATGCACCGGAACATTACTCTGTTGATATGGCAAAACTATTAAAAGAAAAAGAAGTAAATGCAATTTTCTTTGTGAACGGTCATTTTATTATGGATGAGACAGGTAGAGAGAAACTACAAGTGATTTATGACCTAGGGTTTGAAATTGGTAACCATACGATGACTCATCCAAACTTAAGAGACTTATCGGAAGAAGAGCAACGGAAAGAAATCGTTGAGCTTAATGATCTCATTGAAGATATTATAGGAGAAAGACCAAGGTTTTTTAGAGCGCCGTTTGGGGTAAACACAGAAGTGTCCCGTCAAGTGGTGTTAGAAGAAAATATGCAATGGATGAATTGGACATATGGGTATGACTATTTCCAACCATATATGAATGCTGAGGCTCTTACCGAAGCGATGGTCACAGGCAAAGGGCCAGAAGTGGATGTACCTTATTCTTTATTAAAGCCTGGTGCAAATTTACTAATGCATGATCGAAAATGGACCTTGGAAGCCTTGCCGGATATTATTACCGGATTAAGAGAAAAAGGTTACGAATTTGTTGACCCTAAATTGATTGAATAGTTGTTTGAGGGTTAGTGGTTAGTTGGAAAGTTGAAAGTTGGTTAGTTGGAAAGCTGGAAAAACACCGGAATTTACATTCTAGGTGGTGACAGTTAATCTTCATGATGGATTTGTTTATTTGTAAAAATATATGGTGAAAATGAAGACAAGCTATAAAATATTAAGATGTAAGGGTGAATAAAAGGATGAAGCGTTTAATTTTCTTGACGTGTACTTTGATGATTTTACTAGCTGCATGTGGAACTAAAGTTGAGGAAGAACGAGATCCTAAAGAGTCTGTAAAAGATGAAAATCAAAAACAAGTCGAAGAGATTGTGAAAGAAAAAGAGGACGAAGAAAGTATTTATTTAAAAGAATTAAAACTGAAATCTATAGATGGACAACAAGTATTTTTAGTTGATGATCTTTTTGAACTTATTGATGGCACTTATCAATACGACGATTTGCATCGTTCTGTCGAAATGGAGATTGATAATCATATCTTTAAGTTAGTGTATAATATTGCGGTAGTAGAGCATAATGGGTTGTATTTACCTACCAATGAGATTTCGATGGTTCTTGAAGAAGAGAAACTGTATTTGCCGGTATCCTTTTTAGATGTTGCCTTAGGTTTAGATGTCGAAGTAAACGAGCGCTTAGTATCGTTTCAATGGATGGAAGAAGCCTTGCCGGTAGGTTCGGTACGTGAAGAAAGTTTACTTGATCGAACGTGGACAATAGATGAAATGGTTGATTATTTATCTTTTTTACAAAAACCGATAGAAGACGCTGAAGTGAGTACAATCCCTAACCATCTTCCAGGAGCAAAGAGAGCGTATCGAAATGGTTATCATGAAGGTATTGATTGGTACGGTTATGCAACCGGGAAACAAATTTCGACCGATACGCCGATATATGCGATGGCTGAAGGGGTTGTTGTTCGAGCGGATCACGATTACGAGGAATATCCATCTCCTTTAATTCGCAATAAAGATTTATCGCTCACTGCGCAATTAGGTGAGACTCCGGAGTACATTTTTGACCGTTTACGTGGAAAGCAAGTTTGGGTTCAGTATGAAAAAGGGGTAATGAACCGCTTTGCTCATCTTGATACGATTCCTGAGGATCTTAAAGTAGGAGATAAGGTTACGAGTGAAACAATTATTGGGTACGTCGGTAATTCAGGAACGAGTGGTGCTGTCAACCAAGATGGTACACAGTTACATTTGCATCAAGATTTGCTTATTTATGGTGAGTTATTTTGGAAACCATTTTCTTTAGATGAAGTAAAGGAAATTATCGTTCGGATATTTGAAGAATAAGATGAGGGTGTCCTATAAGTGTTAGTTCAGAAGAGAGTATTTCTCAATGCTGAATTTCTTATAGGACACCCTATTACGTATTAATTGCTATTGTTCTTTTCTCGCTTTTATTTGAGTCACTCTCTACTATTTCGATGTGAAGAAGGAAGTACTCGTTAAAATCCTCCTTTGGTACAAAAAATATAAGTGGAGTTTTTCCGCTAGCTTTTTTATTGATGTATAAACGATCCTCGAAAGCCAACTCCCAATGATCAGGAACATCAACATTGATTATATAGTGATGAGGCTTATTATCATAATTACGAATCTCAAGCTCGTAAGAAAAAACTTTACTGGACTCTACTTTGATGCCTGTTACATTTTCGTGAATTGTTGCTTCGAATTGCGTGCTTATAAAAGTGAATGTAACCATTGAAAAAAGAAGTATAAAAAGCAATGTAAAGAGAAGTTTATTTACGCCTTTAAAGTAATTTTTACTTTTATGGTCTGAAAAAATCTTTTGGAAGTGCCCATACGGACATGCGAACTTACAAAAGCGTTGCCTTAGAAAAAAGATTAGTGAAAAAAGAATTGTGCTTAGAAAAATAAAAAAAGTGCCACTTACAGTTGAAAATTGAAGCTGAATGATCGTAATTGCTAAGTAAGTAGGGTTGATAAAGTAAGCTAAAATTCCAAAAGAAGCTATCATAGCTAAAAATGAAGAAATAGTAAGGAACATGAAAGTTTTAATCGCAGAAGGTAAGTTTATTAGTAACTGACTACGTTCAAGTTTAAATAAAAGACGAATCAATGTGTTATGAGGACAGATGAAACTGCAAAAACGTCGTTCGCTCCACTTTGAAATAGCTAAAAAACTTAAAACTAAAAAGAGAAGGGCGATTAAATACAAAAATCCTTTTTGAAACGAAAAGCCTCTTCTAAAAAGATAAAATGATTGATTAATTAAATCTAAGCGGAAGATATCTAAGAGGGGCACGGTAAAAAAACTTATAAAAAAAATCCATTGAGCTTTGAAACGTATTTTCCTCATCGATATCTTCCTTCCTGTCTTTTAAATAAAAATTCCAAAGTGAAAGACAAAACATGACAGCAATTGCAAATTAGTTATGATAATCTATAAAGGTTACTTTTAACAAATGGCTCTTTTCTAAAAGATTGTTGCTATTAGCTTTTTGAGTCGTAGCATAAAAATACACTACCTGTTTATGTTTTCCGATAAAAAACTTTATTATTTCTATTTTTCTTAAAGGAGAATAGTTAAGTTTTTAGGAGGGGTTTTTAGTGAATAAGTCAGACAAACTGGATGAACTCAGGCTTGAAGTAGGGATGGTTGCGGACAAGGTGAATACTAGAGAAGATTTTTATTCAGGAATCATTAATATTATCGGGAGTCACCTTCCTGTAGGTTGTGGAGTGGCGATATATGGATGTAATAATGGTTACTTTTCGAATATTGTTAGTTATGGAGAAGTGAATGAAAAAAAATATAGTAAATATGGAGATTGTATGTTTAGTATTTGTAGTATTAGGGGTAAAGTAACTATACAAACCGAAGCTAATTCAATAAAGGCTTATGCCCCGTTTTATGATGGCCATCATTTAATTGGAATACTTTTTATTGAATTTCAAACTGTAAACTATAAAATTACTGAAGAAGACTTTATATTTCTTGAGGAAATTGCAAGGTATATTGAAATTAAAGGAGTTCAATATAACGATTGGACAATTGATAACAACAACGTTTAATTGATAATATATTTAAGGGGAAAGATAAAAGAAAAGACTTTTTATTTATCTTTTTGGACAATAAAGATTGATATAATAGGTTGTTTTAGTGTTTTGTTAATAAAGTGCAAAATTATTTGACATTTATAATAATTTTAGTTATAATAAAATTCAGAATATTAAAAAGGAGGCGTTGCAAATGAACTTGTTTGAAAGACTTTATGATGAGCAAGAAAATGTTAAAGTACAGTTTATTGGATTTACAACTGAGAGTGCACGTTATGATTTTGGGATAGTTTATACGAATATGTTCTTTGGAAAGCCTCTAGTGATTTGCATGCAAACTGGGCGTTCAACATTAATTTGTGCCGAGGAAGCAGAGAATGTTGACCATGTAAAAAAAGTTTTCCAAATAAAATGTGATGACGAAGCGGCAGGTCTGTCACTATTTTTCACTAAAAATCTCCCTACAATGACATTTGATACTCAATATTAATTATAAAGAATAAGAAGCAGGCCAAGCGCCTGTTTTTTTTTTTTTTTTTTTT
>SKOL01000757.1 GCA_007120055.1 Anaerobacillus sp. | reverse complement strand
TTCACTCTAGTGTCAGTTACTCGATTGGCTGACATGATTTTCTTTCTACTAAAGTTACTGGAATTTTTGCAGAGATAAACTGCTTTTTCTTATCGTTAATTTGTTCTAATAAGAGAGATGCAGCTGTTTTTCCAATCAGCGTAGTGTCTTGTCTGATTGTTGTTAATGCAGGAGTCGTATATTGAACCATTTTTATATCATCAAAACCTATAATTGATATATCATCTGGAACATTTAAACCGTGGTTACGAATTTCATCTATCGCACCTAATGCCATTAAATCCCCCGCAACAAATACTGCTGTAGGAGTTTCTTTTAGCATTAGTAGCTCTCTCATTGCTTTTTGGCCCCCTTCAAACGAGAAGTAGCCACCATCGACAATGTATTTTTCTAGAATTGGCAGATTGTGTTTTTCCATTGCACTAACATAACCTTTTAATCGTTGTTCCCCAACATATAGTTCCTGATGACCTGAAATGTGAGCGATCTTACGGTGACCTAATGAATATAAGTATCCAACAGCAAGTTCACTACCATGGATATTGTCACTAAAAATAACACTTGAACCTCTGCTATCTAAATCGATAACAACTGAAGGAATATCGGCATTCATTAATTTTTCAACGTCAGGATCATCAATCGTAGAACAAACTACGACAACTCCGTCTACGCCACGAAATTGAAAATGATCTAAGTAAGATTTATGATCATTTCCTATTTTCCTTGAAGCGAAAAGTAAATCATAACCAAATTTTTCTACATTCTTTTTAAAACTCTCTATAACCGCATTAAAAAATGGATGCTCCATACCAACACCGATATTTTCAACGAAAACAACACCAATTGTCCAAGACTTTTTTGTCGTTAACGTTCTTGCACTAGAGCTAGGATAATAGCCCATTTCATCTACTGCCTCTAAAATTTTCTTTCGAGTCTTTTCACTGACATCCGAATAATTATTTAAGACTTTTGAAACTGTAGTGATCGAAAAACCTGTTTTTTTTGCAATATCATAAATAGTTGTCATATCCATTCCCCTTTTGACCGAAACCGCTTTTCATTTATTTTAATCTTACATTTGTTTTTGTGTCAATTTTACCGGCAAATGAATCCAACACTCTATGATTAGACTACTTTATACTTTTGAAAAATCGAATAATTAATATTCATTAGCACATAGGAGAAAACACTTACACCGATTACGATAAAAATTTTCGGGAAATTTATCGCAATTAAAACATAAGCAATCACCCACGTGATCTGCAATAAAGTTCTCAACGGTTGAAGAAAAACTAACCCGGCTGCTACCTTTATATATTGTAACGTTTTGTATTCAAAGTGGGCCATAACTGGAAATAAATTAATAAATGTCATTAACACAATTAAACCGACAAAGAGAATCAACATATAAATAAAAATCTGAATATTCTCAGGGTAAAAAAATGATACAAATGAAAAATTAACATAAATCAAATAAAATATTAGTAAAAATATGATACCTATTATATTCGAACGAATAAATTCAGCTTTATAAAATTTAAAGTAAGTCTTAAATAAAGGGATATTTTTTTCTCCTTTAATCCACTGCCTAATAATTGAAAAAAGTGCTACTGTTGCTGGCATAAACCCGAAAATTCCAAGCCCTAATAAAAGGAACAGCAGCCAAAGAAAATTTAGTGCTATAAATTTATAGATAAATTCAGTTATTGCAATAATCCTACTCAATTTTTAGCACCTCATTATTAAAACGTCTTGTTAATAGTTTAATGAATACTATGAAATAATAATCATCCATTTAATGAATTTCATAATTCAATATTTTGCCATCAAGTATCTATATGTAGTTGCGTTAATTCGCTCGCAACTACATATAGTTTGATATGGCTCATTTTAGGTAATTATGAAATTCACTCATTAACAAGACGTTAAAATTAGTTCTTAATAATTTTTCTGAAATTAACTTTTTACAGCACCGTCTGACAAGCTATCGATAAATAAACGGTTGAATAGTAAAAATACAATTAACAATGGTACCGTCGCCCAGAATGTTCCTGACATGATCATTCCATAATCTAACTGACGAGCATCATTTAATGAACGTAATGCAACTTGTAGTGTATGCATTGATGGATCACGTAATACAACTAAAGGCCATAAGAAATCATTCCACACGTGCATAAATACGATAATTCCTAGTGTAGCAAATGCCGGTAAAATCATAGGAACTACAATATTCCAGTAAATTCGAAAGTTTGAGCATCCATCAATCCTAGCCGCTTCAATTAATTCAAACGGTACACCCTCTTTAATGTATTGCCTCATCCAAAAAATACCGAATGCATTAATTAGACCTGGGATAATAATTGCTCTAAAGTCATTTAACCAACCTAATGTTGAAATAATATAATATTGAGGGATTAACCCTAGCTGTGGTGGAATCATCATGGTTACTAATATCATGACGAATAAAATATTTTTTCCTTTAAATTCTAATTTAGCAAAAGTATATCCTGCTAACGAACATAAAAACAATGTTCCAATAGTGACCGTTGATGCGACGAAAAACGAATTCCACATTGCACCGAAGAAATCAATATTACCTAATACTTTTTGAAAGTTACTTACTAAATCACTACCTGGTGTAAACGGTGGTGGAACTTGATTGATTTCTCTATTTACACGAGTCGCCATTACAAACATATAGTAAAAAGGGAAAAGGGACAGTAATGATGCACTTAGTAAAAATACATATACTACCATTTTTCGTAATGAAAACTTCTTTGAACCAACTTCTTTTTTAACTGTAGCCATTTTAGTCCCTCCCTATTTTAATTTTTTTGAACGGCCAATTCTGTTTGTGAATAATAAATTAATTGCCGTTAATGAGATTATGATTAAGAATAAAACAATTGCTGCTGCTGAAGCTGTTCCGAAAGCATTATAAACGAAAGCATCTCTCCATAAATAAGCTACCATCGTAATACCTTCTTCACGTAACCCTCTACCTAAAAATATTAATGGCTCTGTGAATAATTGTAAGCTTCCGATTGTTGCTGTAAACACTACAAATAAAATAAATGGTTTTAGCATTGGAATTGTGATCAAACGAATTTGTTGGCTAATCGTTGCACCGTCAATTTTCGCAGCTTCATACAATTCTTTCGGTATACTCTGCATACCAGCTAAGAAAATAATCGTATTGTAACCTACCCATCTCCAAAACACCATTGTTGCAATAGCAATTTTTACAGGCCAATATTCTGAATTCCAACGAATTGGATCTACATCGAAAAAGGCAAGAATATAGTTAGCTAAACCAAATGATTGATTATTGAATACGAGACCGAAAATAATTGCAACTGCTACAATAGAAGTGATATATGGTAAAAAGACTAGTGTTCTAAAAGCATTTCGGTAACGAATTAAAGCCGAATTTAGAGCAAAGGCCAATAATATACCTACAATTATTTGTGGAAGAGTCCCCATTATTCCAATAATAAATGTGTTTTTGATCGCCGAAAAGAAAACCGGATCATTAAAAATTAATTCGAAATTTCTAAATCCAACATAAGTCATTGGATTAAGACCATCCCAGCGAAAGAATGATAAATAAAAGCTGAAGATCATTGGGAATAACCCGAATATAGCAAATAATATAAAGAATGGCGATATAAATAAATATGCAGAGAGTGATGTTTTTCTCTTCTCAGTTAGCCACTTCTCCTTCGTCGTTGTTTCCACTTTAAGTACCTCCTTAAGATGAAATAATTTGTAAAAATAAATCACTAGTTTGTTGTTCCCAAAATTCAATCTAGTTGATTTTCGAGAATGGCCCATACGGCTTGTACTGCCAAGTTCATTTATGAGCCACTCTCGAAATTCTAATATAGTACCAACTAGATAACCTATAGAAAATCAAACACAATTAGAGTGCTCAAACTTTTAATTTATATGGGGATACGGAACATTTAAGATGTCCCTATCCCCAATTGACCATTTATTGTCTACTTAAAATACTGTCCATTCTTCTTAGCGCAGCATCCCACTCTTCATCTGGATCAGCGCCGGCTGCTACATTAGTAATTGCTTCTTTAATTTCACCGTCAACAGGATAGTAGTTTCTCCCTTTAAACACTGGAACAACTGAAGTTGCCGCCTCTGAGAAAATTTGTGCGGTTGGAATACCACCAAAGTAAGGATCTTCAAAGTTTACAAACTCATCCATATCATATACTGCAGGAGCTGAAGGGAATAGCCCATAATCTAAGAATGATTTCAGCTGTTGTTCTGGTGCAGTTAACCATTCGATAAATTTATATGCTTCCTCAGCATTATCTGTTTCTGCTGGTACGGCTAAATAAGAACCACCCCAGTTACCAGCACCTTCTGGCATAGTTGTAATAGACCAAACACCCTCTTGTGGCTCATTGTCTTTAATTACACCTTGCATCCACGCTGGTGCTAGCATAGTTGCGTAAGAACCGTCTCCCATTCCAGAAAACCATTCTGGAGTCCAAAGTGGAACATCACCAATTAAACCTTGTTCTAATAACCCTACTGTATAATCATATCCTGCTTTAATTTGATCATGGTCTTCAACAATAAGTTCGCCGTCAGGATTAAAATATTGTAATGTTGCTTGGTCACGTCTTGCATTAAATATTAACTCAGCACCATCTGTCATTTGTTTTCCTGTTTTTTCAAAAATTTCAGCAGCTACTCGCTCATAATCTTCCCAAGTTGCCACTAATTCTGCAACAGCATCTGGTGAAGAATCAAAACCTGCTTCCTCAAAAACATCTGTACGATAGTACATTACTGTAGGACCAATGTCAGTTGGTAGTCCAAATAGGAAGTTACCATCAGCATTTTCACCGTTTTGGAATACCCAATCAAGATAATTATCTCTTACAGCTTCTGCACCATGATCGAATAAATTTGTAAATGCATGCTCAGCATTTCTATACCTTTCAATTTGCGCTTCTTCAATCATCGTAATATCAGGTGCACCAGTTCCTGCAGAAATGGATGTAAATAAATTATCATGCAGGTCATTCATATCACTATTTTGAAGCTTAATTGTTACGTGTGGATTAGCTTCGACGTATTCTTCAATTAATACATCATAACCAGTGTTACCGAATTCCCAGAATACTAATGTTACCTCATCATCACCTGTCGTTCCTTCACCATCAGAAGTCCCTTCATTTGTACCTTCATCTCCACCGTTACAAGCTACAACAATTAGCATTGATACGATCATTACTGCAAAAAGCTTTAATAATTTGGACATTTTGTATTACCCCCTTAAATTTTTGTAGAACCGTAAGAAAAGAAAGTCAGTAGTAATGTTGAGCATCCCCCCTTAATAGAATTAAAACTAAAAAGTTAGTACGTTCATTTTCTTCTGTAGCCTTAATAACGATTTACTATTTCACTTCAAAGAAATTATTTGCAATGATCTGCTTATACGTATAAAAGCTTTCTTTCTTCGTACGTTCTAGAGTTCGATAATTAACATGTACTATGCCAAATCGCATGCTGTAACCTTCTGCCCATTCAAAATTATCTAATAGCGACCATGTTAAATACCCTTTAATATTCACACCAGATTTTATACTTCTATTAAGGGAAATTAAATGCTGTTTTAAATAGTTAATTCTCCCTTGATCATCGACTTTACCATTCTCAGGCTCATCATTGTAACAAGAACCATTTTCAGTAATATAGATAGGAATTTGTCCATACTTCTCTGTAATGTCACATAAGACTTTATAAAATCCTTCAGGGTAGATGTTCCAACCAATATCAGTTTTTTCATAACCAACATCAACTTTTTCATACGAGAACAAGCTACCATCATCAGCGAAACGTCCAACACTTCCCGAATAATAATTAATTCCTAAGAAATCGATAGGTTGATGAATGATTTCCATGTCACCTTCTTCAATATTCAAACGTGCACCTTTCTTTTCAAACCACTCGACCATGAACTGCGGATAAGTTCCTTTAAATACTGGATCAAAGAACCACTCTAAAAAGTATCCATTCGCCCTTTTACACGCATCAATATCTTCTTGTTGATTACTGTATGGTTCATTCCACTCTACGTTTGGAGCATAACCAATTTGCCCTTCAAACCCAAGCTCTCTAAACTTAATGACTGTTTTGCCGTGAGCTACTAAAAGGTGATGAGAAACGTTCATCGCTAATTGTAGATCTTTGAACCCCGGAGCATGTGCACCAGCAAAGTTTGACAAAAACGATATACACCACGGCTCATTAAAGGTGATCCAATGTTTAATTTTCCCATAAAACTCTTTAAACATTACTTCTGCATAATTTACAAATGCATCAATCGTCTCACGGTTATCCCAACCACCATTGTCTTGTAGCGCTTGTGGAAGGTCCCAATGGTAAAGAGTACACATCGGTTGAATACCTTTCTCTAGTAAACTATCTACTAAACTATGGTAATAGTCTAATCCTTCTTGGTTCACTTCACCTGTACCATTTGGAAAAATTCTTGGCCACGCTATAGAAAAACGATAGAAATCCACACCTAGATCTTCCATAATTTCAACGTCTTCCTCAAATCTATGGTAGCTGTCACACGCAACATCACCGTTGTCACCATTCACTACTTTTCCAGGTGTCTTCGAGAACTCATCCCATATAGACACTCCTCTTCCACCTTCGTTCACAGCTCCCTCAATTTGGTATGATGCCGTTGCGACACCCCACTTCATGTCTTTCGGAAAATGTATTATAGACATTTCGAAACCCCTTTCGTCAACTATCAAAAAAATATGTTTTGTTCCTTTCAGATTTACAAAGAAACAATGAATGTTATTTTTGTAAACCGCTTTCGTAAATGAGCAAAATAATATGATTAAAAATACTATAACACTGTCGATCACATGTTAGTAACCGTTACCATTTACATTTTCTCATTTAAAATAGCATTTTTTTAAATCTTTTAAGCGACCAACGTATTGGAAACCGCTTTCGAGTTTTATTATAAATGCTCATCAATAAAAAGGCAATACATTTTCCGAATCTTTTCGAAAGCGCTTTTTGTTTTTTAAAAAGAAAAACGGTTAGTAAGTACATTTCCTTTTATAAAAAACCTATTTAAACAACAATAAAAATGGGACGAGGTACCTCTCCCCCTCTTACCACTAAAAAACTTGCACGTTAATATGTGCAAGTTTTTTTAGTGTATATTATTAAATTCCTTAGAAACTAGTGAAAAGCGTGTGGATAATTATGATCGTCATACCGACTGGAACGATATAACGTAACACGAACATAAAGAATTTAAAGAACCCGTTATCTGCAAAGTCTGAGGTTTCGTATATTTCTCTACGCGTCCAACCCCATCCGACAAATAATACGATGAGTAAACCTGCGATTGGTAAGAACAACTTATATGCAACCAACTCAACGAACCCAAAGAAATCATACCCAGGAATGATCTCGACTCCCGCAAGAGGACCAAAGCTTAATGCAACAGGAATACCTCCTAAGAAAATAAGAGAACCTATGATGATCGTTGTCTTTACACGACTCCAGTTCATTCTTCTCTTAACGTAAGCTACAGCTACCTCTACTAATGAGATAGCAGATGAAAGACCGGCGATTGCTAGTGCAAAGAAGAACAGAATACCAAAGATAACACCAAACCCACCCATGCTTTCAAAAATTGTCGGTAATGTAAAGAATACTAAACCAACACTTGCTCCTGGTTCACCACCGAAAGCGAATAAGGCAGGGAAAATCATGATACCGGCAAAGATAGCAAATAACGTATCTAACGTAATAATTGTTCCCGCAGCCTTTGGTAACTTTTCTTTCT
>SKOL01000248.1 GCA_007120055.1 Anaerobacillus sp. | reverse complement strand
TTACGAAGCACCATTTGCTTATGTAGATGAAAAAGGAATGGAAGCTGAAGTGGTATATCACCTTCCGCCACTTGTTGGACCAAATGAAGCAGTCCCTCTTAACGATGAGCAGATGACACCATTTTTTAATGTCCACCCTAATATTAAAAGTGCTGATTTAAACACAGTGATTTGGTCGTTGTTTACAGGTTTAGTACTTTATTATTTAGTTCGCCTAATAACAAGAAGGAAATTGGGGGAACTATTACAACCGTTGCTAAAAGGGGTAAGCCCACAAGCTGCCGATGAAATAAGTTATCGAGCAATTGCCATAGGTTTTCCAATTTTTACTTTAGGTGGTTTGATTTTTGCAATGATCTGGGCCCAAATTGCATGGACCCGTTTTTGGGCATGGGACCCAAAAGAAGTGTGGGCATTAATTACATTTTTATTTTACGCCGCTTATTTACATTTACGACTTTCACGAGGGTGGCATGGCGAAAAGTCAGCATGGCTATGTGTTATCGGTTTTGCGATAATTATGTTTAATTTAATCTTCGTAAATTTAGTTATTGCAGGATTACATTCATACGCTTAGTTAGTATCAATCATAGAAGGGAGGCTGGGACAAAAGTGTCTGACACTTTGTTTTGTCCCAGCCTCTTATTTTGTTATGGACAAGTTGGTAAGGAAAACACTTGAATTTTACATCTTAAGTGGTGAAGGTTTGTATGAAAAAATGTGGGTGCTTTTGCGAACGAACCTCTGAGAATCGTGAGAAGGTCAAGGTGAAGTGAGTGAAAGTACCGCTTTTTCCATATTATGATGGTGACGAGTAATTCTTTATTTTGGTTTTATATGAAAATTTCCGGCCGAAATCTCGAGTGAGCCTCTAAAATTCGATAGAAGTTTAAAGCGAAGCGAGAGAATTCGGCCGGCATTTTCATTCTAGATGTGACGATTAATCGTCATGAAGGTTTTGAATGTCAATTACATGTAAAAATAATATAGTCAAAAGTAGATGTTATGTTAAAATATATTATTATGTAATATACTTATATATATAGGTTTTATAATTATTCATGGTGAAAAAAGCTAAACTTTTAACAAAATGAAAGCATGATGAAATTCATCTTTCATTTGTTCGAAGGATAGTATCAACTTATACGCTTGAGGGGGATATTTATGTCAAAAGAAGCTAAAATCTTAATTGTTGATGATGAAGAACGCATTCGTCGTCTTTTAAAAATGTATTTAGAAAGAGAAAACTATGATGTGGAAGATGCTGAAAATGGTGAAATTGCACTTCGCATGGCTGTTGAAAATAATTATGATTTAATTTTATTAGATATTATGATGCCAGGCATGGATGGTATTGAAGTCTGTAATGAAATTAGAAAGTCGAAAGCGACACCAATCATAATGTTGACTGCAAAAGGGGAAGAGGCGAACCGTGTTCAAGGGTTTGAAGCAGGTACTGATGATTATATCGTTAAACCTTTTAGTCCACGAGAAGTGGTCTTACGAGTAAAAGCTCTTTTAAGAAGGTCTTCTTCTACGAAATTTTTACAAACAGAAACATCTACGAAAGACGTTTTAGTATTTCCGTACTTAACGATTGATAATGATGCCCACCGAGTAACAGTTGATGGCAACGAAATTAGTTTAACACCTAAAGAGTACGAGTTACTTTACTATTTAGCTCAAGCTCCAGATAAAGTATTTGCTCGTGAACAATTACTTAAAGATGTATGGAATTATGAATTTTTCGGTGATTTACGTACTGTAGATACTCATATTAAGCGTTTACGGGAAAAGTTAAACCGTTTATCTCCTGAAGCAGCAGCAATGATTTCTACAGTTTGGGGTGTAGGCTATAAGTTTGAGGCTGTGAAGGAATAATGTTTTGGAGAAGTGTCGTTGGTAAGCTATGGTTTACAATTTTATTGTTAGTATCGGTCGTGTTGACGATACTAACAATAATGTTATTGCAATATTTTGATAAGTTTCATACTGATCAAGCAGAAGAAAGGTTAACAAGCCATGCACATATGACCGCTTCTATATTAGAACATTACGATACAGAAGATACTGCACTGTCTACAAGTATGAAACTTGCTGATCATTACAACATGAAGCTAATGTTGTTAATTGATGATGGAAATTCTTGGTATTATCCAGAAGAAGATCAAGTTCCTATAGAATTATTTAAAAATGATCCCGAACTTTCAGAAGTCATTACAAAAAATGAAGTGGTGGTCACTCGTGGTGATTTTCCGTTTTATGTAAATGGTGAAGAGATTCATAATGAAGTTCTCGTTGTCGGCATACCTGTAAATTTTGTACAAAATCGTAGTGGAGTTCTTTATATTTATCAATATTTAGAAGTGATTGAAGAAGCGACACTACAGACGAAAAATATTATTTACCTTGCTGCTGGTATCGCCATTATTTTGACGACAATTTTTGCCTTCTTTTTATCAACAAGGATTACTGCACCACTTCGGAAAATGAGACAAGCTTCTTTAGAAGTGGCTAAAGGGAATTTTGATACGAAAGTGCCCATTTTAACGAGAGATGAAATCGGGTCTTTGGCGATGGCATTTAATAGAATGGGTAGAGTTTTAAATACAAATTTAACAGCTCTTAACCAAGAAAAAGAACAGTTGTCAAGAATATTAAGTAGTATGGCCGATGGGGTTATTACTTTGGACCGAAAAGGGTCGATCGTTGTGACGAACCCGCCCGCGGAACAATTTATTCAAGCGTGGCATTTTGAACAAAGTACAAATAACAATGAAAACACAGACGACCTACCTAAGGCGATAAAAAAGCTGTTTCAACAAGTAGTTGCTCTTGAGGAGGAACAGATGGTAGAAGTCGATGTACAAGGCAGGGCTTGGGTTGTATTGATGACTCCACTATACGATGATAATTTTGTACGTGGTGCAGTGGCTGTATTGCGTGATATGACGGAAGAGCGATTGCATGATAAGTTGAGGAAAGATTTTATCGCTAATGTATCTCACGAATTGAGAACACCAATATCAATGCTACAAGGGTATAGTGAGGCAATAATTGATGATATTGCCGGGTCTGAAGAAGAGAAAAAAGAATTAGCAAAAATTATTTATGATGAGTCATTACGAATGGGACGCCTAGTAAATGAGTTACTTGACTTAGCTCGTATGGAAGCTGGCCATATTCAATTGAATATTGAACCTATAAACATTCGCGAATTTTCAAGGCGAGTATTAAGAAAGTTTCAAGGCGTGGCTAAAGATCATAACATACAATTAAGGGCTGAGATAGCCGAAGTCGATCATCAAATTATGGTCGATAGTGATCGGATTGAGCAAGTTTTAACGAATTTAATCGATAATGCTATGCGTCATACGAGTGTTGAAGGCTCTGTTACTTTAGTTGTGTCACCACTTAGAGAAGGAATAAAAATTGATGTTCGTGATACGGGATCAGGAATACCTGAAGAAGATTTACCGTTTGTATTTGAGCGTTTTTATAAAGCTGATAAAGCAAGAACGAGAGGCCGAGCTGGTACTGGACTAGGATTAGCAATTGTGAAAAATATTGTCGAAGCACATAACGGTCATGTCTCTGTTCACAGCAAATTAGGAGAAGGAACGACATTTTCCTTTTTCCTTCCTTCGAAAATTGATGAATAAAGACTTTTCTGAACGAAAGTTCTTGTTTCATAAGAAACATTTTAAATTATAATTAAAAATCTACAATTATTGATGGTAAAGCTTCGAAGCGAAACTTTACCATCAATTGTACATTGTGAATTGTACATTAAAAAAGGGCTGTCCTTCAAGTGTCTGACACCATGTAGAACTTACTGAATATAGATGAATAAATTTATTATCCGTCTATATTTGGTTTCTAACGGTGTCTGACACTTTCTTTTTTTGCAGCCCTTATTACTTCTTATCTTTATAAATTTCACGCATGACGTGTGCTAATTCTGGAACAATTAGTTTGTTCATCGCAAGTTTTACGGCACCAGACGATCCTGGCATTGAAAATATTGCCGTTGCTCCTCTAACTCCAGCAATTGCTCTACTTAAAATAGCAGCTGGGCCGATATCTTCTGCATAACTTAAATATCTGAAAATCTCTCCGAAACCAGGCATTTCTTTATCCAGCATATCTCTTACAGCTTCGTATGTAGTATCTCTAAACGTAATACCAGTTCCACCATTTAGTAAAACAGCTTCAACTTCAGGGCGTTCAGATGCCTCGCGAATTAATGTTTGAATCTCTGTGTATTCATCTTTAACGATATGATAGTCGACAACTTCATAGGGACCAACTTCTAATAACTCTTTCATAAGCTGACCGCTTTTATCTGTATCTTTCGTACGTGTATCAGAAACAGTGATAATCATAACATTAACTGATTTCGGTGCTTCTTTTCGATGTTCTTCTACTCCCATCTGTAAACCCTCCCAAATATTGTTTTCACAGTGGATTATATCATAATTTGAAAAAAAGGAAAAAAACACTGTTTCATGGAGGATGGAATTTGTATAATAAAATGAAGAGGTAGTTAAAGAATGGGGGCGTATGAAGTGAAATTGTACACAAAAACTGGTGATAAAGGGAAAACAAGTGTAATCGGTGGTAGGTTGGACAAAGATCACGTTCGCGTTGAAGCGTATGGAACGGTTGACGAGCTTAATTCGTTTGTAGGAGTGGCGATTGCTGAACTTAGTGAAGAGTTATTTCGGGATATCATTAAAGAATTAGAAAAAATTCAACATGAATTATTTGATTGCGGTGGCGATTTAGCAATAATATCCAAGGAAAAAAATTTAAAGGCTAATGAGGAAATGGTAACTTTTTTAGAAGAACGTATTGATGCTTATACGGATGAAGCTCCACCTATTCAGAAGTTTATTTTACCTGGTGGTTCAAAAGCATCTTCGGCTATCCACGTATGTCGAACGGTAACTCGGAGAGCAGAGCGCTTAGTTGTTCAATTAGATAAAATGGATCAAACTAATCAGGTTGTATTAAAATACTTAAACAGGTTATCAGATTACTTTTTTGCAATAGCGAGGGTTATAAACTTTCGCCTAAGTGTAAAAGATGTCGAATATGAACGTAGTGCATTAGTGTTCAAAGATAATAAAACTAAGGATTAAATTTACTAATGAGAATATAGGGGTGGCCGTAATCGGGCTACCTCTTTTTAGAACTTTCGAATTCGTTAATGAATAAATAATACGATTATTGGAAAATCATATAAACGTTCGGTTTATAAAGAAGACTAAATTTTTAACAAGCATTTTCAACGGAGTTGTTTTCCGAAGTAAAAGGGAAAACGGTTGACGAGTATATACTGGTGAGAGGTTAGAGTCATGAATATTTTTGTTATAAATAAATATGTTTTTCCATAGGATGATAGTAAAAAAGAAGTTTAAAATAGGAGGATTTTATGTACGACTATATTAGGCGTTTTTTGATTGTGATTGCTGTAGCATTATCAATAGGTTTATTGTTTTTAAGTACTACAGTATCATTTGCAGAATCGTATGATAAATATGAACGAGTTCATTTTATTTGGCCTACTGAAGGCCTTATTACCGATACATTTGGAACGAGAAATGGAAAGCATTACGGGATTGATATTGCAGCCCCAAGGGGGACAACGGTCGTTTCAGTAAATGAAGGAGTAGTCAAAAAATCATACTACTCTAATACGTATGGTAATGTCATTTTTATTGAACATCAGGAAGGCTTTGAAACTGTATATGCACACCTCGATGAACGTTTAGTGAAAAAAGGTGAGCGGGTGAGTGAAGGTGAGAAAATAGGGACTGTCGGTAACACGGGGCGATCTTCAGGAGACCATTTACATTTTGAAGTTCATGATGGTAATTGGTTGATGTCAAAATGTAATGCCATCGACCCTTTTCTAGTTTTATCGGACGAGCTAGAGAAACAGCAGTATCAAGTCGCTTCATCCTCTAATATTAGTGATGAATTAGAGGTAACGAATACTACAGATATGAAAGGTTTTATGCTTGTCGATATAAAAGATGGTGATAGTTTATGGAGTTTGGCCGAGCGTTATCAAGTAACAATTGACGAGATCAAAAAGTGGAATGAATTGAATACTGATAATATATTAGCGAATGATCAGTTGAAAATTGTCCCGAAAGGAAACTATGTTGTTCAACAAGGAGATACATTATGGAAAATCTCAAAACAATCAGGAGTTTCAATTTCAGAAATAAAAAACCTTAATGATATCAAAGGAAATACAATTCAAGTTGGAACTTTATTAAAAGTTAAAAATTAAGGAACTGACCCTTTTCGTCAGTTCTTTTCTATATAAGTTGGACAGTTGGCTTGTTGGTTAGTCGGAAAGGTAAATACTAGACTTTTGCATTATAAATGGTGAAGCTAGAACTTCATGATTGGTTTGTATAAAAAAGGCGGATGATTTCGTGAACGAGCCTCTGAGATTCGTTAGAAGGGTGCTCCTGTGATTACTCGTCGCAAAGCTGCATGATGAATTCTCTAAGGAGTTTCACAGGATGTGATTGAGGTCAGTAGCTTCACAGCGAAGAGAAGGAAATCATCCGCCTTTTCCATATGAGATGGTGACGGTTACGTCATGAACGTTTTGTATAAAAAAATTCCTTTTTCTCTTCACTATATTAAAGTTAACGGTTATAATAGTTAAAATAGTTCGACTTTTTAATAGAGAGGAGATAAAAATGTTAACAGATTATCACAATCACCTAGAAAGAGGAACGTTATCGTTACAATATTTAAAGCAATTTACTGATCAAGCCACAGCCAAAGGAATTGAGCATTTTGGTATTTCTGAACATGCTTATCATTTTTATCAAACAAAAAATATCTTAAGTAACCCTTGGGTAGATGCAAGAAGATATTATGATATGGAAGATTATAAAAGTCTATTTCATCAAGCTTGGGATAACGGTATTGATGTAAAGATGTCGATTGAAATGGACTATACACCTGGAAAGCATGAAGAAATGGCAGAGTTTATCAGGGGATATGACTTCGATTATGTAATTGGTTCCATTCATTGGGTTGGAGATTTCGGTATTGATTTAGGAGAATTCAAACATGAATGGGAACTACGAGACATTAAGGAAACATATAAAGGGTATTTTGATCAAGTAGTTACTTTAGCACAATCGAACTTGTTTGATATTATTGGGCACCTTGATTTAGTAAAAATATTTAATTACGTGCCAACTGATGAACAGTTTTTATTTGAACAATATGAACGAGCGACGACAGCACTAGCCGATTCCAAAACCTGTGTTGAAATTAGTACAGCAGGCTTACGTAAGCCTGTAGGAAATCTATATCCTGATCCTAGGTTACTTAAGTTATGTTATCAAAAAGGGGTCCCAATCGTCTTATCTTCCGATGCACATGTTCCTGATGATGTAGGACGAGACTTTGACGAAGCCATCGCACTAGCCAGATCGGTCGGTTATACGTCTTTAATGACTTTTGAAAAAGGAGAGCGAAAAGAGGTCACACTAGGATAATTAAAGTTCATGAATAAAAATTAATTAATTACAGAGGCTGCCTGAAAAGTGTCAGCTCACCATAGATAAGTACTAAATATAGACGTATTGTTTTATAACAACGGTATGTATTTAGAATCTATCGGTGAGTGCCATTTTGGTTATGGGACAGCCTCTTCTTTTGATTCCCAAGACGCTTTCACTTTTCTTGAAACATAAATGGCAGATTTAAAGCATAAGATTAGTTCAAACATTTTATCTTGATAAAAGGGGGAGACATCTTTGCAAACGTATTTTGTACGTGAGGGAGATACGATTCATAAAGTTGCACAACGTTTCCAAATTCGTCCTCTTGAAC
>SKOL01000056.1 GCA_007120055.1 Anaerobacillus sp. | reverse complement strand
TAGAGGGTGCTCCTGCGGTTACTCGTCGCAAAGCTGCATGATGAATTCTCTAAGAAGCATTACATGATGTGATTGAGGTCAGTAGCTTTACAGCGAAGCGAGAGAACTCGTTCGGCATTTACACCTTAGATGGTGATGGGCGTGCCGTCATGCTGGTTTTGTAAGAAAAAAGGCTGATGATTTCGTGAACGAGCCTCTGAGATTCGTAAAAAGGTCAAAGCGAAGTGAAGGAAATCATTCGACTTTTCCATATTAAATGGTGGCGGAATATCCGCCATGAGCGTTTTGTATGTAAAAGTGGTTTAGTTTTTAAGTATGTAAGAAAGGGATGAGAGATTGTGATTGATAGAAAGAATTTTATTTATTTAGCCATTCTTTGTTTCACCTTTTTGTTTTTAGCCATTAATTATGAACGTTCAGACACAGCGATTAAAAGGATGGAACAAGAAGTATTAGTGTCTAATCAATTAGGAGTGTATAAAGGTGATATTGCCGAAAATTTTCAATTACAAAATGTTAACGGTGAACAACTACAACTTGAGAGCTTTAGAGGTAAAAAAGTAATCGTAAATTTCTTTGCTACTTGGTGTGCTCCTTGTCAAGAAGAGATGCCAACTTTGGTGGAGCTACAAGAAAAGGTTGAAAATGAGAACTTTGTTGTTATAGGGGTAAATGTAACTAAAGAAGAACCAAACCGAAAACGTGTCCGTGAGTTTGTTGAACATTTCAATGTAAATTTTGAAGTTCTTTATGATGATGAAGGGGAAGTCATGGACAAATACCAATTGATAGGTATTCCAACCACATTTTTTATCGATGAAGAAGGTAAGATCGTCGAACGAATAAACGGAATTATAACGCTAGAAATGATTAAGAACCACCCTTTTTTTGAAGGTGGATTAAACTAAGGCCGTTTTCGTAAAACTGCGTTCTTTTGGGAGAAAAAAAGTGATGGTTGAGGCTAATAACAATAGATTTAGCATAAATTCGGAAGTGCGCAGTATGGGGGGAGCTGCGTAATAGAAGGGCGAACAGAATGCTCACTTTAAAGCTTTTGATTCCTCTTCTCTTGTTTTGAGCTAGGAAGAGGAATCATTTCGGTGTTTTAATTACTCTTCTCTTGATTTGAATCGAGAAGAGAAATTATTCTGCCGTTTTAATTACTCTTCTTTTGATTTGAGTCGAGGAGAGAAATTATTCTGCCGTTTTAATTACTCTTCTTTTAATTTGAGTCGAGGAGAGAAATTATTCTGCCGTTTTAATTACTCTTCTTTTGATTTGAGTTGAAGAAGAGAAATTATTCTGCCGTTTTAATTACTCTTCTCTTGATTTGAGTCGAGGAGAGAAATTATTCTGCCGTTTTAATTACTCTTCTCTTGATTTGAGTCGAGGAGAGAAATTATTCTCCCGTTTTAATTACTCTTCTTTTGATTTGAGTCGAGAAGAGAAATTATTCTGCCGTTTGGATTACTCTTCTCTCGTGTATTGAGCTGAGAAGAGTAATCATTTGGGTCACCCTACACCATACAGTGGATTTGACGAGTGCATTTAACAGATACTAGTATTCACGCTCGATTATCACTGGTTTTGACCGGCGCGATTTACAAATACTGTAATTCGCGCGCGTCATACGCTGTTATATATGTATTTTACAGATAATGTAATTCCGTTGCATCAACCCACGTTCTACTGCACAGTTCCCCCATACTACGAAGCAAGGTGATGTTGCACACTGCCCCATATTGTGCAACATCCTATATTTCACAACACTCTTTCTTTCCCCATCTTCCCAAAAACAACTTAGCTCTCTTTCTATTGCACAAGTTTTAAAGAAGCTACAATCCCTCTATATCAATTAGTTTTGGGCGAGCATATTTAAGATAAACTGTAAAAATTCAACCCTTCCGTACTAATATTAGATAGTGTCGGTAACTAAACGCTATAATAATAGTTGTTCAATAAATAAAAATAAGAAAGCTCGAAATGAAATAAATAACGACAAGTATTGCCGAAGGAAGCCAATATACGGTATGTAACTTAGTAGACTTAATTCGTAATAATGAGTATAGTACAAATAAATTTAATACAAATATCGCCAGTGCAGTAATAGAATTTACTGGTGAGACAGATGATAAAATCGTTGCAGGTCTGTAAAAAATATCTGTGCTAATTAATATTAATATATTAAATAAATTACTACCTAAAATAGAGCCGATCGCCAAATTATAGTTTCGTAGTTGAATAGCTATTAACACTGCAACGGCTTCAGGTAACGAAGTCGAAGCTGCGATAAGAAAGCTACCAACAAAGGTGGAGCCAAGTCCGGTTACTGTAGCAATTTGATCACCACTAATGGAGAGAAGTGAACCTGAGATTAATATCGTTATCGAAGCGATAACGAAGCCTATAATTGCTTTTTTTAGAGAAATCGCTGATGTTTGTGAGACCCCATCGTCATGTTCTTCTTCTGTATTTTGGACTTTTTTAGATAAAAGAAACATTCCTAAAGCGTAAACGGAAACAAGAATCAATGCATCAATACCAACCCCGAAAAACGAATATGGTAGTTGCAGAGTAAGTGCTAAAAATACGAGTAAAGACAGGAGCATTCCTAAGTAGATGGTATATAAATGACTTTTAGACGCCGCTTTAAAAATTTGTTTTTTACGAAAATAAAGGTCAAAGCTCGCAATAATTAATAAATTAAACAAATTACTTCCTAAAACATTGCCAATAGCAAGATCAGGGTTATTTATGCCAATAGCTACTAAACTAGTAGTTACCTCTGGTAACGAAGTAGCTCCAGCTAAAAAAAGAGTACCAACCAACATTCCACCTAATGCCGTTCGTTCACTTAATACATCGGCATAAGTAGAAAGCTTAACAGCAGCTAAAACTGTAAATAATGCCGCGAAAAAAAATAAAATAAAAACCATCTTAAAACTCCTCCTAAATAATGAATTTCATAATTCATTATTCTCGCCACTAAGATCAATATATAGTTGCGCCAGAACCCTTCGCAAACTATATATTGCTTGATGTGGCTCGTTTTTAGTAATTATGAAATTCACTCAATAAAGTAAAGAAAAAAACATAAAAATAAATTGGGAAAATTAACTCACTGACTAACATGGCGAAAGCCTTAGTTTTTTTAATACCACTTCCGTTTTAACTAATAAATTTTGACAGTGTAACAAAAAAAGAAAAAGACCTTTTTATGAAAATACATTTAGTAAGTATCGAAAACAAACTAAAATGTACTTTCATAAAAAGGTCTTGCGTACTTTGTATGCATACAAAGCTTAATGAACCGAGTGAAAAAACATCACCGTCATGACGACTCATTAACCTAGTGGTCGCTACTCCCCTTTTTGGGCTTATTCATTTATTGAATTAAATTTATCATGTAGATGATAAAATCGTCAAGTTGGTTTTGTATGTAAATAGATACTTGGTGGTGGATTTTCTTTCACGAGCCTTTAAAATTCGATAGAAGTTTACAGTGAAGGGAAAGAAAATCCACCACCAATTTTACATTATATATGGTTGCGATACATCCTCATGAGGGCTTGGTATAAAAAAGTCGAATCATTTCGTGAACGAGCTTCTGAGATTCGTTAGAAGGTGATCCTGCGGTTACTCGTCGCAAAGCAGCACGGAGCCTTTGCTAAGAAGCGTGCCATGATGTGATTGAGGTCAGTATCTTCAAAGCGAAGTGAAGGAAATCATTCGACTTTTCCGTATTAAATGGTGGCGATGCTTCGTCATGCGCGTTTTGTATGCGAATTTTTAAAAGTACATTAGTGATTAGCGATTTCATTATATTGGTGCAGTTCTACGTCAATTTTTTGATCAAGTTTCGAGATAAGTGACCGAGCCTTTTCATCATCAATTGTCCGATAATGATGGTTTCCTCCAGGCTCTTCATCCATTTCGTCTGCTTGAGCAACAACTTTTTGTAAAGGTTCTAAGTCAAGTTCTCCTTTAGGCAAGTAGGAATCAGTATGAAGTAATATCGCTAAGGCAATTTTTTTAGCTTTTTCAGGATGTTCCCCAAGTCGTATTAGCAATTTATGAGCCCTTTCTGCCCCTTTAATTGCATGAATATCATTTTTCTTATAAAGCTCATAATCCCATTTTCCATCTCGATACCACGTATAATGTCCAATATCGTGCAAAAAAGCCGCCTTCGTAGCTAAATCGGGGTTCACACGATACTCTTTTGAGAGGTTAAATGCATGATAAGCTACAGCTATTGCATGAGACATTCCAGCTCTTTTTACATATTTTTGGGTGATTCGATGTTCGAAAATTGATCGTAAAGTTACGTCTCTCATCATTTTCCCTCCTCAAAGAATTTTAGTTTTTTCAGCTAATGTTCAGATAGATATTTTTACTATTATACATACGTCACACTTGCGATGCAAGTGAAGTTAATAAGCAAAATTATGATTTGTAAAAAATGTTGTATTCCGTCAAAAAATGTCTTTTTTTTTATTTAACTTATTGGTATTCATTGCGAACAATTGTATAATTCTAATATAAAGAGATTAAAAAAGCTGAAAAGTGGAGGGATCATGATGTATGTAACAATTAAAGAAATTGCAGACTATTTACATTTGTCACCAGACTACGTTTTTCAGCAAATAAAAGCAGGGAATGTTCGGGCTGTCCATGATGGAAATCAATATTTAGTGAACAAAGATCAATTTTCAACGACAAGGGAAAATATTGAAAAACAGATCTTATTATGGAAGGAAGAACAAGCGGAAGACATCCCAGCAGATATTGATGTGAAAGACGAAGATTAATAGACTAGAATTGAGGTAATGGCAGATGGGGAAAACTTTGAAGGTAACGATATCACTTCTATTTATTTTTTTAATTGGAATTACAACAGTTACATTCGCCGAAACTGATAAAAAAGTGACGGATCACGCTATTAAGGTAAGTGAATTAAAGCAACCGGAACTTCCAGAAAGAATGGAAAGATTTATATTTCAGTCAGGTTACCATTTTGAGTATCCAGATGCAGTTCGTGGCATTTATGTCACTGGACATTCAGCTGGTGGCCAAAGATTTGAGTCGCTCATTGATTTAATCGACACTTCTGACTTAAATTCAATGGTTATTGACATCAAGGACGACTTCGGTTATTTAACTTATATTCCTGATAACGAAGAATCACCATTTTTAGATATTAGTAAACGATACATCCGAGATCCTGAAGCAATGATGAAACGACTTGAGGAACATGAAATTTATCCGATTGCCCGTATTGTCGTATTTAAAGATTCTGTATTGGCAGAAAAGCGTCCAGACTTATCATTCACACAAGATGGTGAAGTTTGGAAAAATCGTCGTGGTGAGGCGTTCGTTAATCCATTTTTAAAAGAGGTATGGGAGTATAACGTAGCCATCGCTGAAAAAGCTGCACAAATGGGATTTAAAGAAATTCAATTTGATTACGTTCGTTTCCCAGAAGGGTTTGAAAGAAGAGATGAAATACTAACCTACAGTGTTGGAGAATACACTGATGGAGACGACAATGTCCAAAAACGAGTTGACGCTGTTACTGACTTTGTTGCTTATGCAAGAGAACAGTTGCAACCTTATGACGTAGATGTTTCTGTAGATATTTTTGGGTATGCAGCTACCATTTCTGAAGCTCCGGGTATTGGGCAAAACTTTTCGAGAATTTCTGAAAATGTAGATGTTATTTCTTCGATGATTTACCCAAGTCATTGGACATCTTATTTTGGAATTGCTAAGCCAGATTTACATCCGTATGAACTCGTGGATGCTTATGCACAAGTTGAAAATGAATTATTAGCCAAATTAGAAAATCAACCAGTATCAAGGCCGTGGCTCCAGGATTTTACAGCATCTTATTTAGGGGCTGGGAATTATCGAGTTTACGGGAAAGAAGAAGTGGAAGCTCAAATTAAAGCTCTTTATAAAAACGGCATTTACGAATTCCTTCTATGGAATGCCGGCAATCGCTATACTCCAAATGTAGATTATAAAATAGGTTTAGACGACTAATGCTAACTTTTATGTTGTCTTAGTGCAATACGTTTAAATAGATATTTCCTTTACATGTATGGGAGCGTTTCTAAAACAGCCTAACGCAAGTGGAATGATTAAATTTCACTTGCGTTTTTGTTTAACAAAATTGCGATTAAGCATATACTATTAATGAAGACATGTATTATATTTAAAGGGGAAAGACTTGGAGGTTAACATGAATTGGTATGAGAAGCTCAATCAATATTTCCCAATAGAGGAAATGAAATCAAAAGAGCATATGGAACTTTTATTAAAAGAAAAAGGTAACATTTATCACAAGGATGAAGGGCCACATCATGTTATGATGTATGTAGAGATGGACGACTTCATCTTTATCGATTACTTGTTCGTCTCAAAAGATGCAAGAGGCCAAGGTTTAGGGAAAAAGTTATTAAATAAACTTAAACTAAAACAAAAACCGATCATCCTTGAGGTAGAGCCTGTTAATTATGAGGATACAGATACGGAAAAAAGGTTGAATTTTTATGAACGAGAAGGGTTTCATCATGCAAAATCAATCGGCTATCAACGTAGATCACTAGCCACGAAGGAAATTACTGAATTAGAAATTTTATTTTGGTCGCCAGAAGACGATGATGAAGAGACGATCTATGAAAAAATGAAGCAAACGTATGAAATGATTCATACGTATAAAGATGAACAACTTTACGGTGAATCCTATCAAGATGTGGACGAGGTACTTTCTTATAACGAATCCAAAAATAACTAAAATTAACAGGCGGTACTGAATCTTAAGAAAGAGGAAGGTGTCTAACATGAAAGGAAGAGATAAAAAGCGTAAAAAGAAAAGAGAAATTTTAAAGGAATTAAAAAAGAAATTACCAGGATTAAAACGACTCCCAGGTAGAAATCCAGTATCATCAAACACAAAAACAACAGCATAAGAGTATTGAAATAAAAACGGGACAGTCCCATAAGTGTATGACACTTTTGGGGGCTGTCCCTTATTTTATTACAATGAAAAACATATGATGAAATTCATTATTAAAAATTTTTTAAAAATATGTTTTATCTAAGAAGTGAAAGGGTATGAGATAAAAGGGAAGAATTAGTTAACACTATGTACAAAGTGTATAAATTTTGTTTATTTAATTTTCAATCAGGGGTGTTCAAATTAGAATGATTATTGTATAATTTGATTATCAACTGATTATCAATTAATAATAATTGTATATATAAAAGTCTGAGTTGGATAAATGGAAGGGAGAATTGGAAAATGGTAAAACTGTTTACATCCCCAAGTTGTACATCATGTAGAAAAGCTAAAGCGTGGTTAGAAGAACATAACATTGAATTTGTTGAGAGAAATATTTTTGCAGAGCCATTAACGATCGAAGAAGTGAAAGAAGTCGTAAGAATGACAGAAGATGGAACCGACGAAATTATTTCAACACGCTCAAAAGTTTTTCAAGAAATGAATGTTGAAGTTGATTCGTTATCAATGCAACAACTGTTCAAAATTATAAGTGAAAATCCTGGTATACTACGTAGACCAATTATTTTAGATGAGAAACGATTACAAGTAGGTTATAATGAGGCTGAAATTCGTCGTTTCTTACCTCGTAAAGTTCGTTCTTTCTTTTTACAAGAGGCTCAAAGAGCAGCAAACGAATAAAAAATATACAAGTTTAAAGAGGCCACTCTATGATGTGCGCCTCTTTGTTTTTTTTCGCTTCCGCTTTTCTTGTTACATTTTAAATTCAAAGTTATTCTTTTTAAAGTGGTTAAAAAACCACCCTAAAGCGATAACGGCGACGATCGCCAAGATTTGTAACATTGTTGAAATAACTGGATGGTGTGAAAAAAGTGGATCAAACATTGGCT
>SKOL01000642.1 GCA_007120055.1 Anaerobacillus sp. | reverse complement strand
TGGATGGTGGCGAAATCGAAATTACATCGATTACACCTGAAATTGGTAAAGTTACCGAGAAAATTGTAACGAAGCAAACAAGTGGCGAAGAGTTAAGAATCTCGTTTAACGGTAAAAATATTATCGACGCTTTAAAAATTATTGATAGCGCTGAAATTAAAGTATCGTTCACCGGAGCAATGAGCCCGTTTTTAGTAAGACCTGTTGACCATGAAAATAGCTTGCACTTGTTTTCTCCAGTCAGAACTTACTAAATAAAAACGATATAATTGAATGAAAGTATCCTATAAGTGTCAGATCACCAGGCCAAACTACTATATAGACGATATATAATATCCGTTTATATTAGAGTGTCTAACGGTGTCTGACCTTTTGTTTTTGGGAATCTTTACGAAAAGAGCCTTGCAAAAAGAAAATTTTCTTTTTCAAAATTGGTTTATATTAGTAGTTTCAATTGTGTTCACTCCGCGATTTTAGTACAATATAAGTTAGGGAATTAATAGGACAACTTAAACAAAGGTCTAATAGCAACATTTTTTGCTAAACCTAAAATAATAAAAATATGACAATGATAAGGTTAGGGAAAACTTTAGTGTGTGAAAATAAAGTGACGGTAAATCGTCATATGTAGCGTAAAGTTTCTAACCATCGAAAGAAGGTGTAGCAATTGCAAACGGACGTAAATATTTCGTCGTCGTTCATAACATTAGGACAAATGTTAAAAGAGGTAGGCCTTATTGATACTGGCGGCATGGCGAAATGGTTTTTAAGTGAATATGAAGTGTTTTTAAATAATGAATTTGAAAATAGACGAGGAAAAAAATTATATAACGGTGACGTTATTACCATTCCTTCTCATGGTTCGTTTCGTATTGTTTCAAAAGATGATTGAAGTTTAGCGAGGGGAAATCTTTGCATATTAACGATCTAATATTAACTAACTATCGAAACTATAGTAAAGAACAAGTAGCGTTTGAAAATAATGTAAATGTCATTTTAGGGGAAAACGCCCAGGGAAAAACGAATATTATGGAGTCTATTTACGTACTTGGTTTAGCTAAATCACACCGAACGACCCGTGACAGAGAGCTGATTTACTGGGACGAAGAATATGCTAAGATAGAAGGTAGGATCGAGAGGCGAACGGGACCTTTAAGTTTAGAAGTGATTATTTCTAACAAAGGGAAAAAAGTAAAATTAAATCGTTTAGAACAACGAAAATTAAGTGAATATATTGGCGCGTTAAATATCGTCATGTTTGCACCTGAGGATTTAAATCTCGTAAAAGGAAGCCCTCAGGTGCGCCGTCGTTTTATCGATATGGAGATGGGACAAATCAATCCTGTTTACCTTTATCATTTAGCTTTATATCATAAAATATTACAACAGCGAAATCATCTTTTAAAAAATCTACAAAGAAAAAAAGCTGATGATGGCTTACTAGATATATTAACTTATCAGCTTATTGAAAATGCTGCGAAAGTGATTTTGAAGCGTTTCGAATTTCTTGATTTGCTTGAAAAATGGGCAAATCCGATTCATAACGATATTAGTAGAGGGCTAGAAAATTTAAGTTTACAATATAAACCGTCTATTAAGGTATCAGAAACGACAGAATTGTCGAAAATAGAAGAAGAATTAGAAGGAAATTTTGCTAAAATAAAAGACAAGGAGATTGAACGTGGAACATCATTGATTGGGCCGCACCGAGACGATCTCTTATTTTTAGTCAATGAAAGAGATGTTCAAACATTTGGGTCACAAGGACAACAACGAACGACCGCTCTTTCTGTTAAAATGGCTGAGTTACAATTAATTTATAACAAATTAGGAGAATATCCAATTTTATTATTGGATGACGTTCTTTCTGAATTAGATGATTATCGTCAATCTCATTTATTGAATACAATTCAAGGGAAAGTCCAAACGTTTGTAACTACGACAAGTGTCGATGGTATAGATCATCATACATTAAAGGAAGCTTCGACGTATATCGTTGAAAAAGGCAAAATAAAAAAATTAAAATGAGGTGGTCGGAATGTTTGTTCATTTAGGCGGAGACACGGTCATTCGTTCTAAAGATGTAATTTGTATCTTAGATCGTCAAGTGAAGGAAGGTTCAGAAACAACTGAACAATTTTTAAACTCCAATGAGCAAGCGAAACAAGTAGAGGAAATTTCAGAGGATGCGCCCAAATCTATCGTCATAACTACTGATAAAATCTACTTTTCCCCTATTTCATCAACGACATTAAAACGCAGAGCTCTTTTTAATCCAGATATGGAAGATTAAATAAATGTAGTATTAAAAATGTAAAATGTAAAATTGTTTTTAGGGTTTGCTTCGAAGCGTTCTCTTAAAATAATTCTACATTCTACATTCTAAATTCTACATTCAAATTTAGAAGTGGGTGAAGATATTGACATTAGAACAACAATCACAAAGCTATGATGAAAGTCAAATTCAAGTTTTAGAAGGTTTAGAAGCTGTACGCAAGCGTCCAGGGATGTATATCGGTTCTACTAGTAGTCGTGGGCTCCATCATTTAGTTTGGGAGATCGTCGATAATAGTATCGATGAAGCGCTAGCGGGTCACTGTGATACTATCTCGGTTACGATTGAGGAAGACAATAGTATTACCGTTGTTGACAACGGCCGTGGCATACCTGTTGGGATTCATGAAAAAATGGGACGTCCAGCTGTTGAAGTAATTATGACCGTACTCCATGCGGGTGGTAAATTCGGTGGTGGCGGTTATAAAGTATCTGGTGGACTGCACGGTGTAGGGGCTTCTGTAGTAAACGCCTTATCAAGCACTTTAGAAGTGGAAGTTCATAGAGAGGGGACGATTTATAAACAAAGTTACCACCGTGGTGTGCCTGAGGCTGATCTTGCTGCCGTTGGTAATACCGAAAAGCGCGGAACGAAAATTCGTTTTCAACCTGATACTGAAATATTTACGGAAACGATCGTTTATGAATTTGATATTTTAGCAACCCGGTTACGGGAATTAGCCTTTCTAAATCGTGGACTTAAAATTATTATCGAGGACAAACGAGAAGAAGGAAAAAAGAAAGAGTATTTCTATGAAGGTGGAATTGCCTCATTTGTTGAACATTTAAATCGTACTCGTGAACCATTACATGAGCCACCGATCTTTCTTGAAGCAGAAAAAGAAGGCTTAACTGTAGAAATTGCGCTTCAGTATAATGATAGCTATACAAGTAATATTTATTCATTTGCTAATAACATTAATACTCACGAAGGTGGAACGCACGAATCTGGTTTTAAAACAGGCTTGACTCGTGTTATTAATGATTATGCTCGGAAAAATAACTTGTTTAAAGAAAATGATTCTAACTTAACTGGTGATGACGTACGTGAAGGACTAACAGCGATTATTTCAGTGAAGATTCCAGACCCACAATTTGAAGGACAAACGAAAACGAAGCTAGGTAACAGTGAGGCACGAACAATTACTGACTCAGTATTTAGTGAAACTTTTGCTAAGTTTTTAGGAGAAAATCCGTCTGTCGCCAAAAAGGTTGTTGAAAAAGGGTTGATGGCTGCAAGGGCAAGAGAAGCGGCGAAAAAAGCAAGAGAATTAACACGACGCAAAAGCGCCCTAGAAGTTAGTTCACTACCTGGAAAATTAGCTGACTGCTCTTCTAAAGATGCCACAATTAGTGAGATTTATATCGTTGAGGGTGATTCTGCAGGAGGATCAGCAAAACAAGGGCGTGATCGCCATTTCCAAGCAATTTTACCTTTAAGAGGAAAAATCATTAACGTAGAGAAAGCTCGTCTTGATAAAATCTTATCCAATAATGAGGTGCGAGCAATTATTACTGCACTAGGGACGGGAATTGGCGAAGATTTTGATATCTCGAAAGCTCGCTACCATAAAATCATTATTATGACTGATGCTGATGTTGACGGTGCTCATATTCGAACGTTATTGTTAACATTCTTTTACCGTTATATGAAACCGTTAATTGAAAATGGTTATATATATATTGCCCAACCACCGTTATATAAAATTCAACAAGGAAAACGAATTGAGTATGCGTATAACGAAAAAGAAATGAATGATATTTTTGCCCAATTATCAGAAACACCAAAACCTGGCGTTCAGCGCTACAAAGGTTTAGGAGAGATGAATCCGACGCAACTATGGGAAACAACGATGGATCCAAGTGTTCGAACAGTACTGCAAGTGACGTTAGAAGATGCAATGAAAGCAGATGAGACGTTTGAAACATTAATGGGGGACAAAGTGGAACCACGCCGTGAATTCATCCAAGAAAATGCGAGTTATGTGAAGAATTTAGATATTTAATTAATTGAGTGAATTTCATAATTACCAAAAATGAGCCACATCATGCAATATATAGTTTGCGAACGGTTTTGACGCAACTATATATTGATCTTAGTGGCGAGAATAATGAATTATGAAATTCATTAAATTTAAAATGTAGAATGTAAAATTTAGAATTACTATATAGTGCAGCTTCGTAGTCAAATAAATTCTAAATTTACATTCTTCAATACTATAGTTGACATAGTTAAGTTATACTCCATCCAAATAAATGTAGGTTTTTGGAGGCTTCGAAGCTCTTCATTCACTAATTTTAAATTTTAAATTATAAATTATAAATTTTACATTTTAAGAGATGGGGAATTGGAGGTAAGACTAGATGGCAGATGAATCTAGAGTAAAAGAAATAAATATTAGTCATGAAATGAAAACGTCGTTTATGGACTATGCGATGAGTGTAATTGTTAGCCGTGCCCTACCAGACGTAAGAGATGGTTTAAAGCCGGTGCACCGTCGTATTTTATATGCAATGAATGAGCTAGGAATGACGTCTGATAAAGCATATAAAAAGTCAGCGCGTATCGTTGGTGAAGTAATTGGTAAGTACCATCCACACGGTGATTCAGCAGTTTATGAAACGATGGTTAGAATGGCGCAAGACTTTAGCTATCGCTACATGCTTATTGATGGACACGGTAACTTCGGGTCTGTTGATGGTGATGCAGCAGCTGCAATGCGTTATACCGAAGCGAGAATGTCAAAAATTTCAATGGAAATGGTTCGTGACATTAATAAAGATACGATTGATTATCAAGACAATTACGATGGCTCTGAGCGAGAGCCAATTGTACTTCCAGCACGTTTTCCGAATTTACTAGTGAACGGTACATCGGGGATCGCAGTTGGGATGGCAACAAATATTCCGCCTCATCAATTGGGAGAAGTGATTGACGGCGTACTCGCTGTTAGTCATAACCAAGATATAACTTTGCCAGAGTTAATGGAAGTTATTCCAGGGCCGGATTTCCCTACAGGTGCTGAAATTGTCGGTATCTCTGGTATTCGTAAAGCTTACCAAACAGGTAAAGGATCTATTACGTTAAGAGCTAAAGCAGAAATTGAAGAGATGAATGGTGGGAAGCAAAGAATTATCGTTTCTGAAATTCCATACCAAGTAAATAAAGCGAAACTTATTGAAAAAATTGCTGAACTCGTACGTGAAAAGAAAATTGATGGGATTACTGATTTACGTGACGAATCAGATCGTACGGGAATGCGTATTGTTATTGAAATGCGCCGAGACGTAAATAGTAATGTGTTATTAAATAATCTTTATAAGCAAACGGCAATGCAAACGAGCTTCGGAATTAATTTATTAGCTTTAGTAGATGGTCAACCAAAAGTATTGAATTTAAAACAATGTTTAGAATATTATTTAGAACATCAAAAAGTGGTAATTAAGCGCCGTACTGCTTTTGAATTAAGAAAAGCAGAAGCGAGAGCACATATTTTAGAGGGATTAAGAGTAGCTCTTGATCATTTAGATGAAGTGATTGCCCTTATTCGTGGTTCGCAAACGACAGACATCGCTCGAGAAGGGTTAATGAGCCAATTCTCGTTAAGCTATGAACAAGCTCAAGCGATATTAGATATGCGCCTGCAGCGTTTAACAGGGTTAGAAAGAGATAAAATTGAAAACGAGTATGCAGAGCTTGTGAAGCGAATTGCTGAATTAAAGGCAATTTTAGCGGATGAAGAAAAGGTATTAGAAATTATTCGTGCTGAGCTTACAGAAGTTAAAGAAAAGTTTAATGATGAAAGAAGAACGATGATTTCCATTGATGAAGATAGTTTCGAGGACGAAGACTTAATTCCACGTACAAATATCGTTATTACTCTTACGCATAACGGTTATATTAAACGTCTACCAATTTCGACGTATCGTAGTCAAAAACGTGGAGGACGCGGTATTCAAGGAATGGGAACGAACGACGATGATTTCGTCGAACATTTATTTACTACATGTTCTCACCATACGATTTTATTCTTTACGAATAAAGGGAAAGTATACCGCCTAAAAGGTTATGAAATTCCTGAGTTAGGGAGAACCGCTAAAGGGATTCCGATTATTAACTTATTGCAAATTGAGCAAGGTGAATATATAAGTACGGTGATTCCTGTCGAAGAATTTGATGATAAATATTTATTCTTTATGACAAAACACGGGATTACGAAACGTACAGAATTAGCTTCGTTTGCTAATATCCGTAAGGGCGGTCTGTTTGCGATTAATCTACGTGGTGATGACGAGTTACACGGTGTACGTCTCACTGATGGTGATCAAGAAATTATCATCGGTACGAAAAAAGGAATGTCGATTCGCTTCCATGAAGATGACGTACGTTTAATGGGACGAACTGCAGGTGGTGTAAAAGGAATATCATTACCTGAAGGTGACCAAGTCGTTGGAATGGATATTATTGAAGACGGATACGATGTTTTAACTGTGACTGAAAAAGGTTATGGAAAGAAAACTCCAGTTGAAGATTACCGGATTCAAAATCGTGGTGGTAAAGGAATAAGAACTTGTAATATTACTGATAAAAATGGTCAAGTCGTAGCGTTACGTGTTGTTTCTGATGAAAGTGATATCATGATCATTACAGTGAGTGGAGTAATTATCCGATTACATGTTGAAGACATTTCAAGAACAGGTCGTAATACACAAGGTGTTCGGTTAATTCGAGTTGGTGAAGGTGAAGGTGTGGCAACAGTGGCTAAAGTTGATATTGATGAAGAGTCAATAGAAAACGAACTTGAAGAAGAGAATGAAACTCCCAACGTCGAAGTTGAAGGATCGGAACAGCCAGAAACTGAAGAAGAAAATGAAGCTCAAGAAACAGAAGAAGATGAAGAATAAATAACCTTTACTAAAAGGCTTACCGTCAATTATTGTCTGGTAAGCCTTTTATATTGACTGTAGTCTAAATATTAACGATTCGATATAATGATAAAAAGAGAAAAATTTTGGCAATCTTTTCGGTTTGGAGGAAGAGATCGTATGAAGGTTAAACCAAATCAGTTAGAAGAAGGATGTATTTTAGCTAGTGATGTAAAGTGTTTATCAAATCAAGTTTTAATGCGTAAAAAAACGGTGTTAACAGAACAATATATAACAGTGTTAAAAGCTTTTTTAATTGAATCTGTTGATGTTGAGTCTACTCTCGTTAATGGCGAACCGTATAAACCAAAAGAAGTAATAGAAGAGGAAGAAGACGAAACTAAAAAGCAACAGAAGAAGAGTTATTCGTTTATGAATCTTTACTTAAAAGCTGTACAAACTTATAAAAAATTATTTCAAAGTTGGCAAGCCGGAATAAAAGTTGATATTTTAAGCATTAGAAAAATTTTATTACCTTTAATAGAAAAATTAGATGAAGATCCAGAAGAAATTATTTCAATTCACCACTATTCGACAGAAGTAGACTATATTTTTCATCATGCAGTGTCAGTTGGTGTTTTAGCAGCTTATTTAGGAAGAAAGCTCAATTACAAAAAAGCTGAAGAAATTCAGTTAGGTATTGCTGGTATGATGGCAGATGCTGGTATGGCTAAAGT
>SKOL01000306.1 GCA_007120055.1 Anaerobacillus sp. | reverse complement strand
GACATTGCAATTTCGTTATTATTGATTTTTAACCAAATATCTGGGAAGTAATTCAACTCTTTTTTTGCACGGTACCCGTAATCAACACAAACGTTTCGGTTGGTTTTCGATGCTACATTTAACTCATCAATAAATATATCAACGAATGTTTTATGCGCTTCACTCTCTCTAACGGTTTGGTTACGATACTTTTTTTCTGCCTTTTCAGCAGTTCGGGATTCCAAGCAAGCTTCCGATTGTTTATGAGAAAAGTGTATTTCTCTCATTTGACCATATTTGACGATTAATTGTGCTTCACAATAAGGACAAATATAAACACCCTTTTTTGCAAGTTGTTTATAATGCCTTACATTTTGACCAGTGAGCTTTAATGGTAGCGACTCTGTCTTTTTTTCTAAAACATGATATGCTTCTCGCATCAATAACACCTCTCAAAGAAAGCCTAAGTTTTTCTTTGTATTATTTAAGAAAAGTTAGTTTAGCACTTTATATCATGCACACGATGTCTACTTTGTGAATTTCACAAAAATCTGTGGCTATATTTATATATTCTACTATAACTCTGCTAGATTTCCCATTTTACGGAAGTTATTTTGTACTCACGGCTAAAACTTTATAGTGGTGCCACTGGGAGCAGGTCTTGAATAATCATGTTTCAAAACATCTCCTTAAACGTGGTACTCTGTGAATATTTGTGAGTGATTTTCATTCAAAATATTTAAACCTTCATCCCACTGACACCCTAATATCCGTAAAACTATAATTCTCTTATAGTATAAACCTCCCCATCTATTTGAAAATCTGTTCCGGTCGTAGGATAGGCATTTAACTCTATCTGGTAGCAACAATCATCTGCCGGATTCCATTGAACTCCATTTTTAAATTTGCGGATTACTTCACGATTACCTAGAATCGCAAATTGATCTTCAAGAAGTAGTTCGGCTATTTCTTTCTTTTCTTTACCTAATATTTGAGCTAAACGATTGCTCATTTCATCGAGATCATCACCTGAATATTTGTGAAATGCGCTGATAATTCCATCCAATAAAGGCTTACAAATACTCGTTAAATTTACTTTTTTTCCTGATGGAACTCCGAGATTTATTTTAATACCGTAGTTTGTATCGTTAATTAAAGGTAAAGATTTAACTTTACAAATAAGTTTTTTCATTCTATACCAATACTCATGAGGTTTTTCTTGTAGTGAAGATAGTTGCAAACTATTCCATTGAATAACAATGTTATCTTTTTTCCAATAAGGAATGAGGTTTTCTCCTGTCGTATATTTATATAAGTGGTAATGTTTATGTACGGAAGTGTTTTCTATTGATGGTATCTTTTCAAATGTACGTTCAATGATTAAATGGTGATTACTGATATGTGAAAATGAGCCACTACCAACGTTGTAAAGTAAAACGTTTTCTACATCAAAGTAAGAGTGACCCTCGGATGTACAAAATTTACAGTATAAAGTCCCGTTTTTTATAGGAGTAAGTTGCCTCAAACACTCTCTTAATTCATTCCTCATTTCTTTCATCCAGTTTTTCGGCTCAAATTGCAAACGTTTAGATGACCATAATTGGACTAGTTGCGATTGACTGTCCAAAGATTTATCTATATGATAGTTTCCCTCCATCACCTGAGACTTCTTCCCCGTCACCCAACCAAAATAAAGATTTACTCCATCTAGTAGAACAGGACCAACAATTGTATCCTTCTCTGGTAACAACTGAAACAGTTGAACAAAATCTGCATAATCTTCGAACCACTTTCCCGTTTCACTAAATGAGTGAACGAGCATCATTGCATTATTTGCTTTTATACTTCTAGCTTCAATAAGTGCAGAGGCGGTACGGTGCAGCAATTGATATCTTTTGTCTTGAACAGTTACTTTACTTAGATTCAATAAAACTAATAATTGATCTAGTCTCTCTCCTTTTCCTTTACTAGGGTTCGGTCCAAGCCATGTTTCTACCGTTTCGCCAAAAGGTTCTGATACTTTTCCTTCGACCATTATCGTTAATAACTCGTTGTTGGATTTCGCTAATACATATAAATCATTTTGTGAACTCGTAGATCCCCCGTCTAAAGGTACTTTGTACTCAGGAAAGCCATACAAAATTTTGACATCCTGAAATAGTTGGTTTTGACTCCTCTTAAATGCCCGCTGGACACAAGTTGGAAGATCCGTAGCATTCTCCCAGCAGTGAGCCAACTCATAAGCAGAAAACCCTGGTTTCCACTGTTTTTCAGAGTCTGCTAAAAGTTGTTTCCACGATGCAGTTCCTTTTGTAGGAACGTAATATTTTCCCATTTTTTAATCTCCTTTCTATAGTTAGTGAAGTTAGCTCTCCCTCTATTTTCTACATATTCACCTTATTCGCCACTGGCACTAACTTTGCTGGCATCTCCTCGTTCAACCGCCAGACAAAGCTCATTGGTTTGCTGCCGGAGACTAAGATCTGCTGGATTGGCCCAGTGTGTCTATAATAAATTTACTTATTATTGTTTATTAACTATATTTTTCCATTATATTAGGATGTATTCGACAAGAAGGTGGGAAAACCTGCAAAAAAATAGCGACAAGGAATTGTCGCTATTTGCTAGGATATAATCATATATCATTATTCAAAAGTTCGATTTCATTTAAAATTAGATTACAGTATTTCGGATTTATCTCACAACCAATATATTACTGTAAAGTAATGGTTAATCCCCTGTTGCTTTCATTCTAGATTAAATTACAGAAATAGCCTCTTTGTCTTTTTCTACGTCTGTTGTTTTTACTCCATATTCTCCCATCATCATATCATAATGGGCATCGTGCCCTTGTTTATAAAAGATACTCTTAAAAACATCCATATACCTGATTACTAATTCTTCGTTGCTCTCTATATACAAGTCTTCACTAATATAATGTGAACCATCATTTATCCAAGAAATTAAGGAGCGGCAAATCATCTTTTCTTCCATTAATTCGAATTTCTCTTCCAAATCATCAAGTTTAATATTCCCAAAAAACTTAAAGTAGTTTTCCAAAATTCTTCTCATTACATTTTGAATATTTATAATACTTTTGGTATCAATATTCTTTAGCTCTTTCCATAGAAGTTCATATGATGTTTGTATCGGGTTTTCTTGGTATTGTTGAATAGATGTTACGTTGTTTACCTTCCTAACTATCCAAAAGCCACCTTTACCGTAGGCTTTCTTACCCTTATTGAAAGTAATTTCTTTATGAAAATATATGTTATGAGTAAAAATAAATACCTGCTCAATATCAGAAGTAGCTTCCTTCATATCAAACATTATTTTTCGCACCAAAGTACTAACCATAAAGAGGACATTGCTATCTAAGCTTGAGATGGGGTCGTCAATAACAACAATTTTGTCTGTAACTATTTCTCTTTGATTATTACTACCTTTCAAAAGTTGATAAAAATATAAGAATGTAATAAAAGTTTTTTCACCTTCGCTCAAAGTATCCTTCACTTCTTCGCCATTCTCTCTCACTATTTTATAGCTTCCTTTTTCAGAGGTTGTTGCAAGTTGAAAGTTCTTAAACCCAAATGATCGAAGAATAGTGTTTATCTCACTAACAGAATGTTCAATACTTGTACTTTGCTCTTGTAATTCTTGTAACTCATTTTCGTATTTTTGTAAATATTCCTTTTTCTTTTGTTTTCTATCCTCTATTCCACTTAATGCATTTTCAATTCTTGACTTACTTCGTACAAAACTCTCCATATTCATTTTGTTCTTTTCAGCAACATATCGCCACATATCATCAATTAATTTCTCTTTTTCAGCCTTCAGATTTTGAATCATATTGTTATATTCTCTTATCTTGATATTAACCTTTGAAATTTCTGCATTTACCAAAGTAATGTAACTTGAAAGTTCAACTAATTCAATAGCTCTACTTGGTTCTATCTTTTTTGACTCAATTAAAAGCTTGTTTTCTTCATATTTAGATTTAATCATTTCCAACGAGTGTTGTAATGCCTCTTTGTTAATAAAAGAGAACTGTTCACTATTTATTACCGTATTTAACTGTTCTATTACATTTTCAACGTTATATTTATATTTATCTGTGACATTTCTTAGATCTGCAATTTGTCTATTGTAGGTTTGATCAAAGTAATTATTTAACTTTTCCTCAAATTCATTTGGAAGGCTTTGTTGACAAAATGGGCATAAGCCTTCTGAGCTTTTTATAATAATATTACCTTGTTGAACCCAATCACTAATATTTAACCTCGTGATTAATTCAGCTATATCAACGTCACCTTTTCCAATTATCTTTTGTTTATAAATAGGATGTTTTTCAAACGATTCAGAATAGGAGATAGGTAAATAACTATCTACCTGTTCAACTGGGCGGTCAAAAATAGATTCCTTTTTTGATCTAATCTCCTCTATTGATTTCAATTTTTTGTGCATTTTTTGCGATTCTTCTATACATTTTTTCATAAATTTTTCTTTAGAATTTCTAAAACCTTCAATCAATTCTTTAAACTCGTGATCTAAATCTCTTTTAATCACCCAACAGTTTTCTTTAAATTCTTCAAAAAGTACAGTTTTCTCAGCATTCTTTTTAGCAGATTGCTTTGATAAATTATCTAGTTCATCATTGTGCTTACGTATTTTATCTTTTATATCGCTCATTGTCATTTTTAGTTTTACTGACTCTTTACCTAATGTAAAAATCCCTTTTATAGGATTGTCTAAACGGAAATTTTCATTAACAAAATTTCGATTATATACATAAGTAGCCACTTTTTTATCTTCCCAATCTATTGAACAATCCGGATATTTTTCTATATTTCTAATAACCTCTGTAATTGTTGTTTTGCCCGAACCATTGTTTCCATAAAAGAAGTTAATCTTTTTAAGTTTATCAATTGTTACTCCATCATCATCATAGGTAGCTACACCTTTAACACTGATCTTATTAATCATCCCCATCCCTCCATTCTTGTTCATTGTTAACTGTTTTTCGGAAAAACAAGCACTTATGGACCTTATGCGTACTGGACGGCCTTCAAATAAATTTGTATCAAATTGATATCAACGGTACTAATGGAAATTTAAAGTCATAGAATAACAAACCCTACCTGGTAATAAACATTACCAAACCCTAATACTCCACCACCCTCCATACCGCCTCATCACTATCTTCATCCCAATAGGCATACAACTCTGTCAACTTTCCACTGGCCGTCACTGCTTGTTCGTCACTTAACCAGTTAACTACTTCTTCTCTCTTAAAATACTTTTCTTGTAAAAATGCTATGTAATGACTTGTATTACTGCCCCAACTATTTATAAATGACAATACTTTTTCTATATCTTTGTAAAATACAGTATCACTAACAAAACACCCTTTATATTTCATTTCTACTACGGCTAATACTCTTTTTACAACATCCCCCAAATAATTTCCTTCTGCTATTATAGGGTCTATTTCAACAACGACTAAATCGATTCTTTCACCTTCAACATAATACTCTGTAAATATTCGGATATGATTTTCGTTCAAAAAAGCTTCTCCTAATCTAGTTCTGAGATGAAAATAGAATGCATTTTTTAAGGAATCTTCTTTGAGAAGAAAGTGGTTTGTATAATCGCTCTTCAGATCATTTAACCATACATGTTTGATCGCTAAGTGAATGGTATGGCTTATTTTTTCATTCATATTAACCACCTTTCTTCTGGTCATGCTCTTTTTTCTTTAATATCCGCTCTTCCTTCACCCGTTCAAAGTACGCGGTAAACTCTGACTCGCCAGTGTAAGAGACACATAAGTATTCCTTTGCTCGTGTCATGGCGATATATAGGAGGGAGACTTCGCGTTCTTTGTTTTCTTCGAGTGGGAAGGGCATGTTGTCTAGGTTGACGACGAATACGGCTTGGAAGTCGAGGCCTTTGCTGCTGTCGATCGTGCTAATTTTGATCGTGTTTTCGTCGCGGTCGAAGTTTCGCTTGGATGTTTCGTCTTCGGTAATCCAATAGTAAGGTAGTTTTTCGTTTTTTAAGGCTCGTTGGATCGTGTCGATGATGTTGACTTTGTGGGTTCGCTTGACGCGATACAAGATGAGCATTTCTGAGTAAGGAACGCCTTTTTGTTCATGGAGTATTGTGATTTGTTTGGTGATGATCTTCATTTCTTTCGTGAAATTTTCGGCTTTTAAAATGCCAGGTTCTGGGCCTTTTCGTCTTGTTGACTGTGGCGCGATGATTTCAATGCCTTCGACGGTTTGTTCGACGACTTTCTTTTTTAGCGATGAATGAGTTTGGTAAAAGTCCCAGGCAAAGTCGACAATTTGGGCGGTATTGCGATAATTGATATTTAAAATTTTCGAGCGTCCTTGAAAACTTAAGCCGGTATCTTTTACGTACGAGCGCTTTCTCTGATAGATTACTTGGGCACGGTCTTCGACGAGTAATAGCGATTGTGTCGTCAGATTTAATAAAGAGCTAACGAGTTTTAGCCATTCCGGCTGAAAATCTTGACCTTCGTCAATGAGGATCGCATCATATTTCGGTAAGATTACTTCATTATTTTCAAGTTTTTCTAAAACGGTCGGGATACGACCTTCGTTAATTTTTAAATCGTGTTTTAACCATTCGTGAAAATTACGTACGGTAATGTTATTTTTATTAGCTACTTTCCCTTCTGGATTTTCATTAAAGTCAAAATCAAATAAAGAATCTGGTTCTTGCAGCATGAGATTAATCATTTGTTTTATATTTTGTGAAAGCGAGATGTTGTAGCATAAAATAAGAATCTTCCAACCTGGATGATCTTTCGATAGTAACTTGGCACGACTCGCCAATATAAGCGTTTTACCACTCCCCGCGACACCTCGAATTAAACGATTTTTATCGCCTAATTGTTTCGCTAAATTTTCTTGATGCAGATCCATCAGTTTTATATCATGTAGTGAAAGTAACAACTGATCTTGGTATGGAACCGGTTGCTTGAACTCACAGCTAATTCGAACTTCTGGGAATAGATGATAGCGGATCGCTCGTATTTCATCATTCATTAATGATTGTCTCAGTCGAAACGGGACAACAAACATGTTAATAATTTTTTCAATGAAAATTTCTTCAGAAAAGTTTTCGTTGTCAGGATCGATTTCATCTCTTGATAAAACAAGGTTTGGGTCAATGATGCTAAACAGACCGTCTTTTACAAAGTCTTTTTGATAAAGCCTAGTAAAAACGACACCGTACCCCATCGGAAATTTTAAATTAAATTTGTATTTCCCCTCTAGTTGAATGAGGCTCTTGTCTTTTTTCAACACGTCTGAAATATGAAACATATAGTCACGCGCTTGCTTCATTGGACTTTTAACCGATTTTTGCTCTCCAGATGAAGTGCGAATGATCCATTCATCTTGATTTAATTGAAACAGTGTATTTTTCGTATAATCTTTCACTTCCAAAATTACCATCCCTAAATCAGGACCAAGAATCACAAAGTCTGGGTGTCTCCCGTGAATTTCAGGTTCAAAATAAACGATATAATCATCAGGCAAGTACTGCTTTAACGTGTGAAAAAGTAACCGTTCCCCTGCCGTCGCCGTTTGTCTAATTATTTCTGGAACAGAAAAAGCCATGTCGTTCACCTCTTTCGCGAAAAGCTAATATAAGTAATATATTTCAAGAATTGAAGCACTGAATGTCAATCTTGTGAATTTTACAAAATCTATAACTCTACTTACATATTCTACTATAATTCCGCTATATTTTCCATTTTACGGCAAAGTTTTATTGATTAGTGGTGCCTAGTCACTCCCCAAAAGTTCTAAAGATGACGTGCCTGTCACTCCCCGAAAGTCCTTGTTTCACAGCAATGTTTCACGGAAAGTGCAAAATGTACTCACATTCAACTATTACACACTACAACTGAAACGCAAAAACTGGCGTG
>SKOL01000378.1 GCA_007120055.1 Anaerobacillus sp. | reverse complement strand
TATAGTTTACAACCCCCATCGATTCAGCATTAAATATAATACTAGCAATAATTGAAAAAACCATACTAGTAAAGAGGGCTACACGTTGATGAATTAACATTGTAATTAGCATTGAACCTACAGCAATAGGCACGATAAGAGTAATTCCTTGGAAATTCATATTGAAAGTAAAGCTAGTGACTTTCATTAAAATTACAGATACTAAAAAAATCAATACGTACATGAGTAAATGGCTATTATTTTTTTGTAGCGATGTTTTGGCATCACTTAAATAATAAGCTAACATTAAAACTAGTAATATGACGAGAATCGCTAAGCCGACAAAAGGAAAAATATTCCACTGGTCATCTAATAGCCCTAAAAGAGCTAATTGACTATAAATAGTGGTCGTAATGATCTCTCCTTTTTCTACGATTAACTGTCCTTCTCTTATCATTACTGGTTCAACAGCTTCAATTGCATCCTTTTTAGCAAGTTGGGTTGCTTCATCGTCATAAGTATAGTTTGCAATAATTCCAAACTTTGCCATTTCCACCATTGCTTGATGTAACCTTGGAGTGACCGCGGGTAAATTAATTTTTGTCTGAACTAAATCTTTTGCATCATTTACATCATTTCTCCGAATTTCATTACTCATGACATTATGGATTACGTCCATTGTCGTTTCTCTAGCAATTTCCAGATCATGCTCGTCCACTTCAAGTAAGGTGGTTAATGTCTCATCAGACAAATCTTTACTTATTTGATTAGAAGTAATAAGTTTTAAATTAGCTAACTTTTCATCGAGTGGAGTTTTTTCAACTTCGCTTATTTTAAGTTCTAACTCTTCTTCACTATCAAAATCCTCATTTTGGATTTCACCTAACCTTTCGTTAAAATCCTTTTCAGCCTCTTCATTAATTTGAGCGATAATTTTAAAAATTTCATTTATTCTTTGTACTTGTTTTTGTGCAATTGCTTTACTATTCGTATACTGGTCAGGTACCGCCTCTTCTGCAAGGTTTTTCTTCTGTAATGTCGCTTCTTTATCTTCAACAGTAATAGGAGCGCGAATATCTTGTTCAGCAAAAGAGCCTGGTTTTACATTAAGCGTTTCAGGATAAATGTTACTGACCATAGATAAGTACATAATAATTCCTAAAATCACAAATAAAATAACCCTTATGTAACGGTGATCTTTTAATTTTTTCCACCATTTTTGTTGATCAATTGGTGCACTTTTCCCCAAGTTTCTCACCTCTTAATTTCTTCTTATCTGAGTGAATTTCATAATTACCTAAATTGAGCCATATCAATACGTAATGGCGAAATTCATTAAACTTTTAAAAATTTTATATAGTCGCAGTAATAAATCGAGAATTAACACTGAAATGTTAATTCTCAATTTATTATACAATATTAAATTCGCCCGTAGGTTACAAGATGATTACTCTTGTTATATATTATGCGTGATAAACAAAGGGACTAAGAAAAAATTAAGTTCTATTATTCATTTTCACTATTGTCATATGCAGTAATTACTTTTTGAACTAAAGGATGGCGCACAACATCCGCCGCTTGCAAATGCATAAACTCAATACCATTAACATCTTTTAAAATTTCAAGAGCAGTTCGCAAACCAGATTTCTTTCCTTTCGGTAAATCAATTTGAGTTAAATCACCAGTAATAACCATTTTCGAACCGAAACCTAACCTAGTTAGAAACATTTTTATTTGCTCTGAAGTAGTGTTTTGAGCTTCATCTAAAATAACAAATGAGTCATCTAGAGTTCTTCCCCTCATATAGGCTAGGGGAGCCACTTCTATCGTTCCCCTTTCCATAAGACGCTCAGTTTGCTCTACACCGAGAACATCGTGCATAGCGTCATATAGAGGTCTTAAGTAAGGGTCAACCTTTTCTTTAAGATCTCCAGGTAAAAAGCCTAAACTTTCTCCAGCTTCAACAGCCGGCCTAGTCAATACGATCCGTTTAATTAAGCCATCCTTTAAAGCGGTCACAGCCATTACGACAGCTAAATACGTTTTACCAGTACCAGCTGGACCAATTCCAAATACAATATCACGCTTTTTGATTGCTGATACGTAATGTCGTTGTCCTAACGTTTTGACTAAAATCGGTTTTCCTTTTACATTAACAGTAATTTTTTCTTGATAAAGCTCAAGTAATTGTTCAAGCATCCCCCGTTCTGCCAATTGAACAGCATAGATCACGTCTCTCTCAGATATGTGGGTTCCTTTTCGTATTAAGCTAAGAAGAGTATCTACAACGTCATGAACGAGAGTTATCTTTTCATCTTCCCCAGTAACTAATATTTTCTCTCCTCTAGTTACAATAGTTACTGCTAATTTTTCTTCCATTCTTTTTAAGTGTACATCGTTTGGACCAAATAAGCTCATCGCTTCGTTTGCATTTTCTAGTTTTAAATCAATAAGTATTTCTGACAATATCCTCAATCTCCTTGAATGATTGGTTGTGATTTTGCAATATCTTCTATTACTTGGTAGTGTATCATTAATGTAACTTTACCATTCTCATTTGTTTGGTGCAAAACATTTTCCCCTTTTATTACTGCATCTTCATCTAATTTTTTCATTAATTCTTCCTTGGCCATTAATGTAGCAGTATCGACTGCTTCTTCTTCGCTGTATTCACGGACGAATGTTTCCTTTTCTAATATAACTTCGCGATGGTATTCAATCGGTAAACTCCAGTTCAGAAAATTTAAACGGTGACGCTCTTCATTTGTTTCATATTCATTAAATTCTATTTTTCCAAAGCCCCAGAATGGAATAGAAAAATTGAAAATTGAAAAAGAATGCTTTGTTTTTTTCTCTCCAGTAAATGTTGAGAATTCAGTTACAAGCGGAATGGACACGTTTGACTTGTACCAAATTTCACCAAGGATTTTTCCTTTTGCAGGAGCAATCTCCATTTTACCTTCTTTACCAATAAAACCGCTGACAAGCATATCGCCTTTCTCAACAAAATCATTAGGAGTTACTTTCGGTTGTCCTTGCTCCACGAAAATATCATAGATAATTGCTTTTTTCTTAGATACTAAGTGTCTCGGTGAAATAGGTTCTTGTTTTTCTGGAAAGGTTTGTTCTACGACATTAAAGTGGAAGGTCGTCCCATTTAATGTTACACCAATCCATGTCGCTTCATCAATTTTCTCAGACACTTTCATTTGTATATCTTCTACACTCGGAAGTAAAAAATGAAACTTTCCTCGTTTAATACCTAATTCATCGACTGCTTGTATTAATTCGTGTTCTACTTTAGGAGAGGCACCCTCAATTGAAATATTCCAAACCATATTAGATAATATAAAAAGAATAGCGACAAAAGCGACCATACCAGCAACAAATCCGCCACGGGAAATCATTTTTTTAAATAAAAAAGGAACACCTTTTCGTTCAATAAAATAAACTTTTACTTTTGTCTCTTTAACAATAGGACGAATTCTTTTTACATCCTCTAAGGCAACGTAGCAAACAATCGTTTCTTCACCGACTCTTCGAATGTGCCAAATTGATACTTTCTCATGAATACACCTATTTAAAAATAATTCTGTATATTTTCCAACCACTTTAATCCTTGTAAACCCTGAAAATGTGTTTGTCCATGAATTCTTCATGTTTCCCCTCCTAGCGTTTTTTCTGCTCTCCTTCATTTATGTAAATCACTTGGTCAATAACTCCTTCAAGCAGTAATTCCTCTGGTAAAATCGTTTTTATGACAAAATGATTTCCTTTAATTAACAATTGACCCTGCTCTAATAAAAGCCTTAACTCTTGATTGGAAAATTTCAGAACACCGCGATGATTCTCGATATAAATATGTAATTGTCCAATCATCGTAATTCTTGGAAGATCCATCGTAACATCGGCAGGAAGTTCCATTTTATCAGTCATCCATTTTCGAACCATTTTATTTATCTTCCTCATAATGTAACGAACCCCCTTTCATATCATTTTTATGTTAAGAAATGAATCGGTATCACCTTTTTTTTAGTGAATATGTAATCTGATCTTCCATACAAAAACGCTCATGACGATATATCGGCACCAGCTAATATGGAAAGGTGGACACTTTCCCTCACTTCGCTGTGACCTTCTAACGAATCTCAGAGGCTCGTTCACGAAAGTGTCCACCTTTTTTTCATACAAAACCCTTATGACGACTACTCGTCACCATTTAATATGGAAAAGTCAAGCGGGGACCGGCTAACCAACAGACTACAAACCAACTAACCAACAAAAAAAGGCTAAGCATACGCTTAACCTTTTTTGTACGAAAAATTATTTTTTTAGTCAATTCAGACTGATTGAATTTAATTCAACCTTGCCTTCTTCTTGTACTCATTGAAGGGCGGTAAGAACCTTTCGCCCTTGGCTTACCTAATATTTCAGACCATACTACACCTTTAATAGCTTCTTCTTTAGATATATTGGAGAAGTCTAACTTCACCTCTTTACTAGCAGTGAGGTCATCCTTATATATCGGTGAGTCTTTTAAGTTTGCACCAATATTTTCCGCAGCTTTTTTATTTTGCTTTGCTTTTTCATATTTCTCTAAAAGTTCATTACTGCGATTAATACCATCCATTGAAGCTGTAGCTCGTTCTTCAGTGTAAGTATACGTAGTATCAGTTTGACTACTCGGCTTCGGTTCGGTCTTTTCTTCTTGGCGGAATATTTCTTGCCAATCAATTTCAACTTGCTTTCCTTCACCGGTAGAGCCTCCACGATTTTGCGTTTCTCTTTTCGCTTGTTCCTCTTTACCTTTTTGTAAAAAGCTTAAAATCGCACCAATGATTAAAAAAAGCAAGATTGGGTTGGAAGTTATTGCTCTTAGGAGATCCTCCATTTTTTACGGCCTCCTTTTCATAGGGAAATTATTATTATTTATTTCCATCCTTCTTGTTATCATCAGTAGCTTTACCGATTGAATCTCTCATATCTGTATCTGCCATGATGTTTTGAATGTTCATATAATCCATAACACCCATGTTTCCAGAACGTAATGCTTCACTCATTGCTAGAGGTACTTCTGCTTCTGCCTCAACAACTTTCGCACGCATTTCTTCTACTCTCGCCTTCATTTCTTGTTCTTTCGCTACAGCCATTGCACGACGCTCTTCGGCTTTTGCTTGAGCAATCTTCTTATCAGCTTCAGCTTGGTCAGTTTGAAGCTCTGCACCGATGTTTTTCCCGATATCAATGTCAGCAATATCAATCGATAAGATTTCAAAAGCAGTTCCAGCATCTAAGCCTTTTGATAATACTGTTTGTGAAATCATGTCTGGATTTTCTAATACTTTTTTATGGTTTTCAGCAGAACCAATCGTCGAAACGATCCCCTCACCGACACGAGCGATAACTGTATCTTCACCAGCACCACCGACTAAACGATCAATGTTCGCACGAACGGTAATACGCGCTTTTGCCTTTACTTCAATTCCATCCATTGCTACACCAGCAATAAACGGTGTTTCAATAACTTTCGGGTTTACACTCATTTGAACCGCTTCTAATACATCACGACCTGCAAGGTCAATCGCAGCTGCACGTTCGAATGTAAGTTCAATATTCGCTCGTTGTGCTGCAATAAGAGCATTTACAACGCGGTCAACGTTACCACCTGCTAAGTAATGTCCTTCAAGCTGATTTGTACTTAACTCAAGCCCTGCTTTAACAGCTTTAATTAACGGATTTACAACACGCGCTGGGATAACTCGACGTAGTCTCATCCCTACTAATTGGAATATTCCAACACGAACCCCTGCAGCTAATGCAGAAATCCAAAGCATTACCGGTACAAATGTAAATAATACAGCAAAACCGATAACAATTAATCCTACAATAATGAGTAAAAAGATTTCTTCTGGCATTTTATTTCCTCCTTTAATTATCGTTATTCATTCAATTCACGAACAACAATTCTTGATCCTTGTGTAGCAACAATCACTACTTTCTTCCCTTGCTCAATATACCCTCCTTCAGAAACAACGTCAAGCCTTTCACCTTCAAAATTCGCTGTGCCAGACGGTCTTAATGTCGTCATTGCAATACCTTCTCGTCCGATTAACTCTTTACGAGTTTCATTTGAGACATAGCCTAGTTCCGATTTTGTGGCATCGGTCAAAATCATTCTTTTTAAAGGTCCCCTATAACCAAAATATTTAAAGAAAATGATCGAAACAATCACAGTAATAACTACGGCTATAAGAATTGATAAAAGGATATTAACCGTTGAATATGAAGCAAGAACCATACTACCAATGATCGCAATAACCCCTAGTATACCGAAAATTCCAAAACCAGGGAAGAACACTTCAATAATAATTAATATTATTCCTGCGGCAAATAAAATTAATGTTTCAAACCCTGCAAACCCTGCAAACAAATGACCAAAGAAAAATAATAATAATGCAGAAATCCCCATAATGCCCGGAATGCCGAAACCAGGAGAATATAATTCAAGAACTAATCCTAAGCTACCAATCGAAAGTAAAATAGGAATAATTACTGGGTGTGTGACAAATCTTGCAATTTGCTCTGCAAAACTTACCTCTAACCCTTCTTGAATAGCATTTTCAAGCCCTAAAAAGGCTAATAACTCATCTCGGTCACTTGCAATGGCCTCGGCATAACCAACTTCCAGTGCTTCATTTGAAGTTAATGTTAAAAGTTCACCGACACCTGCTCGATACTCTGGTAAATCGATACTACTATCTGCCATAGCTCTAGCATAGATAGGATCGCGATCCCCTGCAGCAGCTTCTAACGTCGCTAACCACATTGACTGCGTTTTTTCCTCAGCTGCATTCCCAGCTCCATCGATGACAGCCGCAGAACCCATTGTCGTACCCGGTGCCATGACAATTTGATCGGCATTTAAAGCAATATAAGCACCTGCAGACAAAGCTTGAGCTGTTACATAAGCAGTAATTGGCGTTTCAGTATTTTTAATTAAAAAAGCAATGTTTGTTGCAGCATCAACAAGACCACCAGGCGTGTCTATTTCTAAAACAATATGGTCTGCTCCTTCTGCTTCAGCCGTATCCAAAGCTCTTTTTAAAAACGCTTCAAGGCCCCGCTCTACAGCTTGTTCTATCGGGATAAAATAAACAACCTTATCTTCTGCTTGACTATGTACTGGTGGCTGGGTTATTAAAGAAATAGAAGAAAAAATAATGAGAGCAAGGAACATCATTTTCCTTAGTAATGCTTTTGTCATTTTCAATGAACCCCTCCTTTCTTTTTCTTGGCACATTAACTATACGTTTTTTAGTATAGGAAAGTTCCCTCTTTTTTAAAATAAATTATTCGATTCAATATAATTATAAATTAAATAACAACACATTAACAAGTTTTGAAAGAGTTCTCTTGCCAATTCCAGACGAAAGCCTTAGTTATTCTTATACTATCAACCGAGCAGCCCTCACCGATTAAGATTTACCTTTATTAACGTGCAAAAACGCCTTGCAAAAGCAAGGCGCTGTTTTATTTATGATAAATATTGTTGTACAAGTCGCTTAACTATTGTGCCATCCGTTTTACCTTTTACTTTTGGCATAATTGCTCCCATAACCTTACCCATATCAGCTTTTGTAGAAGCTCCTACATCCTGAATCGTCTGTTGCACAATTTCGGCAACTTTTTCTTCAGATAATTGTTCTGGCATGTAAGCATTTAAAATAACGACTTCTTCACGTACATTTTCAGCTAAGTCTTCACGATTAGCTTTTTCAAACTCATGGAGGGAATCTTTACGTTGTTTTAGTTCGCGATTAAGAACAGTGAGCGCTTCGTCATCTGTAAGTTCTTTACCAAGTTTAATAGCTTCATTTTGTAAAGCTGATTTAACCATTCGAATAACAGAGAGCCTTTGCTTTTCCTTATTCTTCATCGCTTCCTTCATATCAACAGTTAAACGATCAAGAAGATTCAAGTCCAACACCC
>SKOL01000636.1 GCA_007120055.1 Anaerobacillus sp. | reverse complement strand
GCGCCCATTACGTTAATCACCATTCCGATGATCAGTAACCATAACGCCTTTGGATATTTTGGCATATTGACCTCTACCTCTCTCTATTTCGTCTCTCTAAGGGAATTGTATGCCATTGGAAGGGATTTAGCAATGTTAATTTTTGTGCGGTGTTGATCGGTCTTTTTTGGGCGGTGCTCTTCTTGAGTTTGTCGCTTTTTATTTGCGATAAACTCTGTTTTTCTTGCAGCACCCGTTTCAGTGCGGTGCTTTTTTTGAGTTTTCTTCCACCACCTCTTTTTACTGTGATTACTTTCATTTTTTCACACAAAAAAGATATCCCACCATTAACAACGGGATACCTTCATCTTTCATTTATAATAATAGTTTACAAATAGCCTTCCTCCATCATTTTCAACAAATCACTCTCTGCTAAAATAATGTCATCTGTTGCACGGACACTGATTTCATGAGCTGCTTTTTGTGCTTCTTTCACCGCTTTTTCTTCATTAACAGTAAGTAATTTACCTTCTTCGACAATGACTTTTCCATCTATAATCACAGTTTCAACTTCATTGCCACGAGCAGAATAAACTAAATTCGGTACGATGTTGCGGATTGGGCTCGTAATGATCGGCGTTAAATTCGGATGTTGTAAGTCGACAATAATGACATCAGCTTTCTTCCCTTTTTTCAGCGACCCTACTTCATGATCTAAACCGATCGCTTTTGCTGCTTCAATGGTCGCTAAACGTAAAGCAAGTGGGGCTGGAAAAACCGTAGGGTCACTTCGTTTTACTTTATTTAAAATTGCTGCAAACTTCATTTCATTGAACATATTGTTATTGTTATTCCCTGGAGCTTGATCACTTCCTAATCCAGCAACACCGCCTGCTTCAATAAATTGCATCACTGGTGGAACTAAGCCATCAATAATCCCGATACTTCCTGCACAATAAATCATTGATGCACCACTTTTCGCAACGATTGCAGTTTCTTCATCTGTCGCTTCAGTCAAGTGTACGGTAATAAGGCGATCATCTAGATAGTTAATATCTTGCAAAAATTGGACTGATCTTTTCCCGTAACGTTTGACCATTTGCTCAATTTCTCGATCTCCTTGAGCAAGATGCATATGGAGCTTCGTATCATATTTAATTGCTAACTCTCGGGTATGTAAAAGCAACTCCTGACTCATCATATCAGGCCCATGTGGACCGAACATGACGGTAATGCGACCATTTTCCTTCTCATGCCACTTTTCCATTAATGTTATATTTTCTTGTAATTTACGTTCCCCGATCGTTGGATCAAAAGGGTATAATTCACCAACTGGAATTTTTCCAATATCATTAGGAATTTCATTAACCATTTCAGCAACGCGTGCGCGCGCACCTACGGCAACATAATTTTTAACTAGTTCGTTCATCGACGTATCATAATCACAAAAAGTTGTCGTCCCAGCCTTTACTCCTTCAATAATATTTACTAAAGATCCTTTGATCGTATCTTCTTCATGCACATGTTTTAAAAAAGGCCATAGCCCCTTTTGCATCCAATGGTTCATATCTTGAGAAACTCCACGAACGATCGATAAGCCTGTATGAATATGGGAGTCAATCAAGCCTGGCATCACTAATTTATTTTTCGCGTCAATCACTCGATCAGCGCTATACCTAGCCGTAAGTTCTTCTGTTCCCCCCACAGCCTCAATCATATTTCCGTTAATCGCCACTGCTCCATTTTCAATCATTCCTACACCTTTGCCTTCCATCGTCATCACAAAAGCGTTCTTAATAAGTAAATTAACGTTCATTCTAATGACCTCCTCATCTCCAACTCTAGACTTTTAACTACAAGTAGAAAAAATTTAGCTACACTAAATAGTTTAATATTTATTTCACTATTCTGGCAAGTTACACATTTAAAGCTTACATATAATATTAGGACACGCACGTGGAGAAATTAAAAATGTCCAAAGTAAAAGTTCAAGGGAAACGGGGAAACGGGTAATCGGCCGAGCAAACATTCGCTGATAAAATACTTTTGCCAACAATGCTCCATAAAACCTTTTCTAGAATATTAAAAACCTTTTATGTTAAAATGCACAAAAAGCCTATTGGAGGATTTAACAATGATTGATTTACGCAGTGATACAATTACTAAACCGACAAAAGCAATGCGCGAAGCGATATACAACGCTGAAGTTGGTGATGACGTTTACGGTGAAGACCCGTCCATTAATAAATTAGAACAACTTGCAGCACAAATGTTAGGAAAAGAAGCGGCATTATTTGTGACTAGCGGAACACAAGGAAACCAAATAGCCGTACTTACTCATTGTCGCCCGGGTGACGAAATTATTTTAGATGAAGATTCGCATATCGTTTTTTATGAAGGTGGGGCAATCTCAGCATTCGCAGGGGTTCAACCTAGAACGATTAAGTCGGAAAACGGTTTACTTTGTCCAGATAAATTAAAAGAAGCGATCCGGACGGACGACATTCACTTTCCAGACACTAGCCTTATTTGCCTTGAAAATACTCATAACCGTGGAGGCGGCGCCGCTATTCCACCATCACATATGGAAAAACTATTTACGGTCGCAAATGAACACAATCTACCTGTTCATTTAGATGGAGCCCGCCTGTTCAACGCGGCAGTCGCTTTAAATGAACCGTTAACGGAGTTTACAAAATATACAACAACGGTCCAAATTTGTTTATCAAAAGGATTAGGGGCGCCTGTCGGTTCGATTTTAGCAGGGCCGAAAGATTTTATTCAAAAAGCTCGTAAATGGCGAAAAAGACTAGGGGGTGGCCTAAGACAAGTTGGGATTCTTGGAGCTGCTGGTCTTATTGCTTTGAACGATATGGTCGACCGTTTAGCCGAAGATCATGAAAATGCAAAAGCACTAGCAAAAGGACTCGACAAACACCCACAGCTTTCAATTGCCAACAATGTTGATACAAACATCGTCTTAATCGATATTAGTAAAACAGGCAAGCATTCATCTGAGTTTATTGATATGCTAAAGAGAGCTGAGATACTCGCTGTTCCATTCGGACCTTCGACGGTTCGTTTTACAACACATTATGATTTGAATAAACAGCAAATTGAAGACGCGGTTCAAAAAGTTTTGAGTTTTGAGTTTTGAGTTGATGAAAGTTTTGCTTCGCAGCTTTCATCAACCAATTATAGTAGTTATTATCGATATAGAAAGAAAGGATTAATTATGAATATTAAAGATCAAGAAACGCCGATCATGTTTGGTGAGAAGCGCTACCATTCATGGAATTATCATCTCCGCCAACAGTTTGGAGAAAAAATCTTTAAAATACCACTTGATGCGGGATTTGATTGTCCTAATCGTGACGGTACTGTCGCCCATGGTGGCTGCACATTTTGTAGTGAACGTGGTTCTGGTGATTTTGCCGGGGACCGTAAAGACGACCTCATTACACAATTTCATTCGATCAAAGAAAAGATGCATAAAAAATGGCCGAACGGAAAGTACCTAGGCTATTTTCAAGCTTACACGAATACATTCGCTCCTGTGGAAGAATTAAAAGAAATGTTTGAAGTGATCCTTGAGCAAGAAGGAGTAGTTGGTCTCTCAATTGCGACACGACCTGATTGCCTTCCCGATGATGTTGTCGAATATTTAGCTGAGCTAAACGAGCGAACTTACTTATGGGTCGAGCTCGGATTACAAACGGTTCACGAAAACACAGCTGACTTAATTAATCGAGCCCATGATTATAAGACGTATGTCGATGGCGTAGAAAAATTACGAAAGCACAATATTCGCATTTGTTCTCATATTATTAACGGGTTGCCAATGGAAAACTACGACATGATGATGGAGACAGCAAAAGAAGTAGCAAAGCTTGATGTCCAAGGAATAAAAATTCACCTATTACACCTATTACGTAAGACAGCGATGGTAAAGCAGTACGAAAAAGGAATGTTGGAATTTATGAGTGCCGACGAATACATTCAGCTCGTTTGTGATCAGCTTGAAGTCATCCCACCAGAATTTGTGATTCATCGCTTAACTGGTGATGGTCCTGCCGACTTAATGATCGGTCCAATGTGGAGTCTAAATAAATGGCACGTATTAAATGGTATCGACGCCGAGTTGAAAAAACGCAATAGCTGGCAAGGTAAGTTTTATCAAGGGGGGAATAGCTAATGAAAGTATTAGGTATTCTTCCTTTTGCCCGAAAACTTTTAAGTGAGGCTGTGTCCACAGGGGACATTACGATTGATGGAACGGTAGGAAATGGGCATGACACATTATTTTTAGCTGAGCTCGTTGGTGAATCTGGCCATGTATATGGTTTTGACATTCAAGAAGATGCAGTTAACAAAACTAGAAACCGATTATTAGAAAACGAGTGCCTTACGCAAACAACCCTTTCACAAATAGGTCATGAAAACGCGTTTCAAACCATACCTGAAAAGCATCACGGTAAGGTCGCTGGGTGTATTTTTAATCTCGGGTATTTGCCTGGTGGGGATAAAACAATTGTCACTAAACCAGACACGACGTTAAAAGCAATCACTGATATTTTTTCAATGCTAAAAAAAGAAGGCCTTATCGTTCTCGTCATTTATCATGGTCATGAAGAAGGAAAGAATGAAAAAGGTGAGCTTCTAAAATTCGTTGAAAATATTGATCAAAAAGAAGCGCATGTTCTAACCTATCAATTTATCAATCAAAAAAACGATCCACCTTTTATCATCGCTATCGAAAAAAGATGAATAAAATTCAAATTTTTGATAATTTTTAGAAAATTGTATTGACAGGCTTACCCCCTTTCAATCAAACTATAATTGAAGTGAAATTTTTTCGTAGTAGGGGGGGAGTCTATTGAGATTATTGGAAGAGATTTTGCAAAACAATGAATCTTTTGTACAAGAAAGAAAGTTTGAACCTTACTTAACAACTAAGTTTCCAGACAAAAAGCTAGTAATTGTTACATGCATGGATACTCGTCTAACAGAAATGCTACCTCAGGCCTTAAACTTAAAAAATGGAGATGCAAAAATTATTAAAAATGCGGGTGCTGTTATTTCTCATCCGTTCGGAAGTATAATGCGAAGTATCATTGTTGCGATTTACGCATTAAAAGCCGAAGAAGTATGTATTATCGGTCACCACGGTTGTGGGATGGCAGGATTAGAAGCAAATGTGATTATGGATCAAGTAGAAGAAAGAGGAATTGACAATAATACAATTGAAACGCTTCACTTTTCTGGAGTCGATATTAAATCTTGGTTAAAAGGTTTTTCAAGCGTTGAAGAAAGTGTCTCACACAGTGTAGAAATGGTGAAAAAACACCCACTACTACCAAAAGAGATTCCAGTACACGGTCTTGTCATTGATCCTGATACCGGAAAACTAGACCTTGTAGTGAACGGATATGAATTAAACGAAATGAGCGCCCAATAAGGCGCTCATTTCGTTTTGTAGATATTACTTTATATACAGACTGATTGAAAACGCTTGTCAGACTAGGCGTGAACCCTTAAGGACAGCGGAGTTACCTTAAGAGGGTAATGAGCATGAACTTAAGGGTGAACAACGACGTATGCAAGCGTTTGTCAATAGTCTGTGAGCGCCCAATAAGGCGCTCATTTTTTGCTATTTCCCGTATTACGTATTAATAACGTATGCACTAGAAAGTGATGATGAGTTAGGTCAGGTGCGGAATATTACAGTCTTTAGGAAAAGCGCTTAATTTTCTTTTGTGACATTTGCTATATTTTTGCCATAAAAAATTTCATCCATCTCCATTTTTAAGCGATTTTCAATTTCACGCTCTTCTTCTGACGTTAGCTGGTCTTTTTTAGAACCGAAAAGATAATTTTCTAATTGAAAATCTTTAAGCTTACATTTCGTATGAAATATATTATCAGGATATACATTCACATCAATCATGTCGTATAACTCTTTTACATCGTCTGGGATGTAATTTTGGATTGAATTGATTTCGTGATCGATGAATAGTTTATGCCCACTAATGTCTCTCGTAAATCCTCGTACGCGGTAGTCCATCGTCATCACATCGGTCTCAAAAGAGTAAATTAAATAATTTAATGCTTTTAATGGAGAAATTTCTCCACAAGTTGCGACATCAATATCCGCTCGAAAAGTACTAATTCCTTCACTCGGGTGATATTCAGGGTATGTGTGTACCGTAATATGGCTTTTATCTAACTGCATCGTTACCGCATTCGGAAGTGGTCCCGGTGACTCTTCATACGATTCAGTTGGTACTTCAACGATCGGCCCCTCCGAAACTAACATCGTTACGCTTGCTCCTTGTGGAACATAATCTTGTTTGGCGGTATTCAAAACATGCGCCCCGATAATATCAGCGACATGGTTTAATATTTTGGTAAGTCTGTCCGCATTATACTGTTCATCAATATAAGTGATGTAGGCTTCCCGTTCCTCTTTTGTTTTTGTATAACAAATATCATACATATTAAAACTTAAAGATTTTGTTAAGTTGTTAAAACCGTGCAAAGTAATCCGTTGTTCTGGAGTAAGCATAATAAATCCCCCATATGTAGTATAATTATTGTTTCTTTACTGTTGTTGATTCAACATTTCGCAATAAATATTATTATGTTACCCCATTTAAGTGAATTTCATAATTACCAAAAATGAGCCACATTACGAAATATATAGTTTGCGAATGTTTTTGACGCAACTATAAATTTCGTAATGTGGCTAGAATAATGAATTATGAAATTCATTGATTTACTAAAAAGAAATGAGGGTGGGACAAAAGTGTCTGACACCACGCGGATCCTACTAAATATAGACGTACAGATTTATCATATGTCTATATTTGGTGCTTAGCGGTGTCTGACACTTCGTTTTGGCCCATCCTCATTTTTTTAACCTACGATATAACCAACCGTTAAAAAAGAAAAACCATGTTGAACCGCCCCCGACTCTTAGAAGTCGTTTAGCAATAGCCCTTACTTTTTTCTGTTTTCTCACCTTTTCGTCTGCCAAATAAATCGCTAATAGGCCTTTATTAATAAAATAATGAAACTGCCAATCTGGCATATGCCGAATACTTTTATCGGCTTCAACCGCGAAGTGTTCAAGCCTTTCGATTAACTTATGTTCACTTTCGTAATAAAAACAAAAATTCAAATCTCCACCTTGACGATCTTCCTCTTGATCAATAAAATAATCAAGCATAATATGGAGCCCTTGAACCCAAGGGAAATAACTATTTTTTACAAGAGATGCATCCTTTTTAGAAAAGCCTTCATTCGTTGCATATGCGACAAGACAAAAAATACCTAACGTTGAACCCGCACATGCTGAAAATTCATACCAAAACATTTTAGGAAGTTCACTTTTATAATCATTAAACCATGACTCTAATCGTGGGACACGCTCTTCTTTTTTTACATGTTTATGAACTTGTAAGTCACAATAATATTGAGCTAATTCAATATTCGCGGAATGTATGTGGTCGTAATTCGGCAACGTTGACAGCACTTCTTGACAGGTTGATACAAGATCATGCAAATAACCACCATCATCTTGTTCCTCGCGATATCGATAATAATTTTCAAGAGGCGAACCAGGTGTTAAAGCATGTAGCATCGAATCGTGAAGCGCGCGAAAATCTGCTGGGTCAAGCGAGGTGCTACGATCACATAGATTGTCTAAATAATCACTAATCGTTTGGTAAGCGACGATAAATCGAATCACTTTATCAATGTCTGCACCTGCTAAAATTCCGTAAATGCTGCCACCCTCACAATGAAACGTTTTTGTCTCAATGCTAGCCAATGCCTGTTTTCTAAGTTCACTGTTCGGTATGTTACTCGCTTTCTCTTTCCAGCCATCTAAATAATGGTGGACACGAGGTAATACTTCTTTATAAATTTTCGCCATCATCGTCCATGGCTGTTTTGGAATACTACTCAACGGTCGCAATCCTCCTAAAGTCGTATAAATCTACTTTTTT
>SKOL01000530.1 GCA_007120055.1 Anaerobacillus sp. | reverse complement strand
ATACTAGTTTTGCAAGACAGGAGTTTTGCGATGCTTAGTCGCTTGTTCGTATGCATATGCTAATTGAATTAATGTTGGTTCACTATAGGCGGTGCTCGTAAACGTAATTCCGACAGGCTCTTCTTCTCCTGTATATCCTGCTGGAACGGTGATGGATGGATAACCTGCTTTAGCAGGTATAGCTGCACCAAAATTGTTCGGAAATACGATTGCTTCTAAGTTATTGTCTGTTAAGGTAACATCAATCCCTTGTTCAGTAGACAAGTAAATATCTTTTTCACGAGCATTTATATATTCTGCTTCAGTCAACGTACCACTTGTTGCTTCTGCATCCTCTAACAACGTTTGTCCGTAACGGAGCATTCTTTCACGATCATTATTATTAAAATCAATCACATCTTTCAATGAGCGAACGTTGATACTCTGGTCAAGAGAATTTAAATAAGCATTTAATGACGTTTTGAATTCATACGTCAATACATCGTAGCTCCATTTTGCTTTTGTCGAGGGGATTGTCACATCGATTACCTCAGCACCTAACCCCTCTAATTTTCTAACTGCCTCATTCATGACAGCCAATTTATCTTCTTTCAAATAATCAAAATACGTAGCTCGAGCGATACCGATTCGTACCCCTTTTAAGTCGACCTTATTTAAAAACTGTGTAAAATCAATATCAAGTAGTGTGTTCGTGTTTGTAATAGGATCTTCATGGTCAATCGCAGTAATTGCATTTAAAACGTATACTGCATCTGTTACGGTTCTTGCCATTGGCCCTGCCGTGTCTTGACTGTTTGATATCGGGATGATTCCAGACCTACTCACAAATCCTATTGTCGGTTTGATCCCAACGATTGAATTTTGACTTGCAGGGCTTAAGATTGATCCGGATGTTTCTGTGCCAATCGCTGCTGTTGCAAAATTAGCAGCAATCGCTGCTCCTGACCCAGAACTTGAACCACCAACATCGAATTTTCCTGGCCCATATGGATTAAGAACTTGTCCTCCTCTTGAACTGTAACCACTCGGCATTCCTCGTGTCATGAAGTTTGCCCATTCTGTCATATTCGTTTTTCCGAGTATAATCGCTCCTGCTTCTCTTAGTTGTGTAGCAACTGTAGAATCTTTTGGGGAAATAGAGTTTTGTAAGGCGAGAGAACCAGCGCTCGTATGCATTTTATCCGCAGTGTTAATATTATCTTTTAAAAGGATTGGAATACCGTGAAGTTTGCTACGTGACCCTTTCTCTTTCCTTTCAGCATCTAGTGCTGCAGTAATATGTAGTGCATCAGGATTTACCTCTAAAACAGATTGAATATGATCGTTATTGGCAATTCTATCTAAATAAAGAAGAACGAGTTCCTTTGATGTTAATTCGCTAGATGATAGTTTTTCTTGAATATCGTCAATCGTTGCTTCTTGCAACCAAGTTTCTTGAAGTTTCTGTAATTTCGGATTTTGCATCATAAATCAATCACCATTTCCTTTGCTTTTTACATAATAACTGTATTAGGTTAAACCTAGTTTTTTTATCCATTTTAAACTAAAATAAAGATTGTTGCTAATATTTAAACTTTATAACAAGCCAACTGTCCTACTATTTCATACAAAACCATCATGACGACATATCCGTCACCTTCTAATATCGAAAAGGCGAATGATTTCCTTCACTACGCTGTGACCTTCTAACGAACCTCAGAGGCAAGTAACTGACTTCCATTACATCTTGAGACACATCGAAGCAGGATCTTCATGTAGCTTTGCGACGAGGAAGCCCGCTACGAAGCGTTACTAGCAGACGCAGGAGCATCGTTCACGAAAGCATCCGCCTTTTTTCATACAAAATAATCTTAGCTCATAGAAAACTCGGATCTACACAGCAACTTCTATAAATGCAAACAATAATTAATGTAACCTTTTAAGTTATAAAACGACTACATTGTAACAAACCTATAAGAGGTGAATAAAATGAAAAAACTTTGGCTAACTTTATTAATTGGAATGATCGCTGCTATGACCATTTCTGGTTGTGGTACTGCAGATGAACAAATAGATAATAATGTCGGGGGAAATATAGACACTGGTTATGAAACCTCGACTGACAATGGAGAGGAGAAGGACGAAATCGCAAACGAAATGTTATCAACAAACATACAGCTTAAAGACGGGGATTATATCTTTTCATTAAAAAATAATAGTGACAATGAAATCGAATTAACATTTAATAGTTCACAGGAATATGAATATGTGATTAACGACAGCGAAGGAAATCATATTTATACGTACTCAATGGATAAAATGTTTGCCATGATGATAAAAATGAAAACTCTAGCACCAGGGGAAACTTACAATATTACTATTGATATTGAGAACGTTTTAGGTACACTCGAAAAAGGTGTATACACACTCGAAATATGGCCGGTTGCCGCTGAAACAGAAGGGTTAACGTCAACAATTGAAATTGTCGTTGATTAAAAGAAGCATAACCTAAAATTTACGGGTTTAATTGAAAAAATGCGAAAAGGTAAATCGAACCATAGTGAACATACAAATAACACCTTTTCAAAAGTATACACACAATAAAGGTCAGTAAAGAAGGGCGTTTCAAAACCAAAGTGTCTGATACTTCGGTTTTGATCGCCCCCTTTTTGACCAATAACGGAATGTATGTCCGCATCAACATACTTCCTTTGAACAATCCTACCTTGTCAAATCCTCAATTAAATTTTTCAGCACTTTCGCACTAACGACGCAGTCATTTAACGCCGTCCATTCTTTTGGGTTATGACTAATGCCGTCTTTACTACGTGCAAATAACATCGCGACAGGTATATGACGACCGATAATCATCGCATCATGTCCTGCCCCACTTGGTAATAAGTGAGAACTGAATGCTTCCTCTTCCACTGCTTTCATTACTTTCCCTTGCATCTTAAACGAAATTGGTACTGGTTTGATGCGAATGTTTTCGTGAAAATCTACTCCGACACTTCTTTCTTCAGCAATCCTCTTTCCTAACTCAACAATTTTATTAATTAATAAATCACGAGTTTCTTCGTGAATATCACGAATATCAACAGTAAGCGTAACTTTTCCTGGAATGACGTTAATCCCATTCGGATGAACTTGCATTTTTCCAACGGTAGCTACTGCAGTCGGACTTGTTTCCCGAGGTAAACTTTCAATTTGAGAAATAAATTGACTCGCCGCAATTAATGCATCACTTCGATCATTCATCGGTGTATTGCCTGCATGTCCTGCTTCTCCAAGAAACGTCACTTCAAGCCAGCTAGGACCAGCAATCCCTGTCACAACACCTACAGGAAGGTCTTTCTTCTCTAGCTGTTTTCCTTGTTCAATATGTACTTCAACAAAAGCAGCAATTTCTTCTTTGTTCCTTGTTGATGAAAAATACCCGTCTACCGTTAAGCCATCATCTTCTAACACTTGTTGAAATGATTGTCCGTAAACATCTTTTAAAACTACCTGCTCATCACGTTCGACATCACCTAGCATTGCAGCACTACCACTGAAGCCTCCGTTAAAGCGTGAACCTTCTTCATCAGTGAAAATCGCCACTTCATACGTCTTTTTCGGTTGATATCCTGTTTTTCTCCACGCTTCGACAACTTCAAGTGCCGTTAAAACACCTAACGTACCGTCGAAGTGACCTCCGTTTGGGACGGTATCGACATGTGAGCCTGACATGACGACTGGTGAGTCTTTCTCCTGCCCTTGTAACCGTCCAAATACGTTACCTGCACCATCTTCACGAACATCCAGACCGGCTTCTTTCATCCAAGTTTTGACCAATTCCTTAGCAGCACGCTCTTCTTTTGAAAAGCCCATCCTACTTGAACCACCTTCTGCCGTTAATCCAATCTCTGACAGCATCGCTAATCGCATTGCCACCCTTTCTCCATCTATGCCCGCTTCACTTAAGCTGCTATCATAGTCATCCATTAATCGATCATATAATTGCTTTGAAAAGTCTTTAGTTAAACTCATGCTTCTTTCCTCGCTTTCATTTTTAATGGTGGTGATTGCAGTTTCCCTTCATTTACTTTTACAATGAGTGGCGGCGCTAAATCCAATCATTATAAGTGAATTTTTTTTATTATTTTATCATATTAATCTACGATACTCGAATATGTTAACCACTTGTCTTGAATGTGATATGATTAGATTACTTTATAGACAAGCAAGGAGATAAAATGTGAAAAACAACTGTTGGTATGCATTATTTTGGATTTCAATTGCACAACTTTTTGCACTTTCACTTTGGTTTAGTGCGACAGTAATTATTCCTGACTTAAAACTTAATTTGGCGCTAAGCCCGGTGTCTGAAGCGCTCATTAGTGCTTCAGTTCCACTAGGATTTATTTTCGGAGCATTTTTTAGTGCGTATTTCGGACTTGCAGACCGTTTTAACGCTCGAAAAATCTTTGCACTATCAGCGATCATCGGTGCTACTGTCAATGGACTATTAATCTTTTCAACTAGTGCAACGATTGCTATTTTGCTTCGTTTTTTCACCGGAGTAACGCTAGCAGGCGTTTATCCCATCGCCGTAAAACTATTAGCCTTATGGTTTCCGAAAAAAAGAGGTTTGGCGATTGGCATATTAATCGCTGCTTTAACATTAGGGTCAGCACTACCTCATTTTATCGTTATCATTTTTGAAAGCTTTCAATGGCAATCCATCATCATCGCAAGTTCCGTACTCGCCTGTTTTGCGGCTATTATCATGCATTTCATCGTAAAAGATCCCCCTAATAAAGCAAAAAAAACGGTCGTATCTTTTAAGCTTTTGAAAAATGTCGTTAAAAATAAGCCAGTCATGCTCGCAAACTACGGTTATTTCGGCCATATGTGGGAGCTTTATGCGATGTGGACATGGTTACCTGCCTTTTTTACGGCAAGTTTCTTCGCTTTTTCTAAAGAAGTAAGTCCAACACTAATTGCCTTAGCCTCATTTTTATCAATCGGTGTTGCAGGTGCGATTGGTTGTATCGTCGGTGGTTATTATGCTGATAAAATTGGCCGATCCCGGTTGACGGTGATCGCGATGTTTGTTAGTGGTCTGTGTGCAATTTTGATCGGCTTCACATTTGGCCAAGCGCTATGGCTTACAATTTTTGTTGCCATGGTTTGGGGTGTTTTTGTTATTGCCGACTCCGCTCAATTCTCTGCAGCCGTCACTGACTTTGCAGACGCAGAATATATCGGTACTGCCTTAACGTTTCAAATGTGTATCGGTTTTGCCGTAACCATTGCTACTATCCAAGTGATACCTCTTGTAGCAAGCTACATTGGCTGGCAATGGGTTTTCAGCTTACTGAGCATCGGTCCCTTCTTTGGGATCATATCGATGTTAAAACTTAGACGATTTGAGCTGAAGAAGACAATTGAAAACTAATTTTGCTTTACTACTATTATTAACTGTACAAAAACCTGAAGCGGTAATGGTTTTTAGGGAATATCTCTAATCATTGCCGCTTTTTTATTACCTACTCCATGCCCATCAAGGCGTAATAATAACATCAACAGCGCCAGCGTCTTTTTTCGTTTTCAGTACAGCTAGCACGTGCTCAGCAACCGTTTCAACTGTTAACCCTGAACTTTTTTTCTCTGCCGGTACACCACCAAAATCTGTTTGAACTAAACCTGGGGAGACATTCGTTACTCTGATCCCATACTTTTTCCCCTCTTTATTCATCGTTTTTGAAAAACCTAGCAACCCCCACTTGCTTGCGCAATAGGCCGAGCCTCTTTCTGTTACATTGTAAGCTAAATCCGAGGCAATATTAATGATTTGTCCACTTTGTTGTTCTTTCATTATTTTATAAACGGCTTGACTGCATAAGAAGACACCTTTCAAATTTGTATTTAATTGTGCATCCCAATCGGCTTCAGTCATTTCTTCGATCGGCTTCCAAACACCGACACCCGCGTTATTGATTAATGCGTTGATCTCCCCATATTTTTCATGAATTTGGTCAATTACATTAGTTACTTGTTCACTTGAAGTTATATCACATTGATACGCATCTAGGTTAGTATCTTCCGCAAAACTTTCTTGTAGTTTTATAATCGTATCTCTATTTTTTGCAATAACGATCGTTTTTGCTCCTTCTTGTAGAAGCAACTTCACAATTCCTGCTCCAATTCCTCGCGTCCCACCTGTAATGATGACTACTTTATTTTTTAACATAACGTAACTCATTCCTTTCTCTAGCTATTTATGTATTATTCGTGAAAAATCATTTTAATCCTTGTCGCGTCTTTGATTTGTTGTCTAGCTCCCGTATTTTGTTGTCCAAATCATGCGTTTTGCTGTCCGAATCCCTTGTTTTGTTATCCAAACCTCCAAGTTTGTTATCCACCCCACTTGTTTTCACGAAGGCCTCATTTTCATCACCCAAAAAAGCAGACACTCCATTGAAGTGTCTGCTCCGATAAAATTTAAACTTTTTCAACATTAACTCGACCAGAAAAGAATGTTGCGCCTCCGCCCATATCGGCTTCGCGATCAGGAGTAAGTACGTTGACAAAGTATTTTTCCCCTGGCAGGTCAGCCCATAAACCTTGACTAACAACAACTCCGGGAAGGACATTTTCACCGACGGCAGCGACTAACTCACATTCACCGCGTTCGTTCGATACGCGAACTTTATCGCCGTCTTCGATCGCTAACTTTTTAGCGTCGCTACTATTTAAATGCAGCCGTGGCATCTTCTCTAAACGAATATGTTTTTCGTTGTTCGAAAACGTTGAGTTTAAAAAGTTATGGTTCGGTGCCGGTATGAATAAAAATGGTAACTCATTATCTTTAACGATCGGTGTATACGTTGGTAATGGTGAAAAGCCAAGTGAAGCTAACGTCTCTGAATAAAGTTCGATTTTTCCACTCGGAGTTCGTAGCTTTGTTTCCATTAGCGGTTTTCTAGTAGCTTTCACATATTGTTTTTCACTTAAAGTTTCATAGTTTAGTCCACCTAAATGTGGATTTTCAGGATAATCCAACGCTTGGCGGATCAAGTCAACGTCACTATCATATAAACATTCCTCTTCAAAGCCAAATGCATTAGCTAAGATTCGAAACACATCTGTATTTGATTTACTTTCGCCATACGCTTCAATTACTGGCTTTTGAATTTGCGTATAATGATGCCAGTAAGATGTATAGAAATCCTCATTTTCAAATGAAGATGTCGCCGGAAGAACGAGATCCGCATACATAGCTGTTTCTGTTAAAAATAAATCATGAACAACTAAAAATAAGTCCTCACGCGCTAAACCTTGACGAACCTTATTTACTTCCGGTGTGACAAGAGCTGGATTACAATTGTAGACGAACATTGAGCGAATAGGATTTTCTTTTTCAAGCAACGCTTTACCTATTAAGTTCATGTTAATAATCCGCGTCTCTTTTTCCAGTAAATCAGGACGTTCTAATGCTTCACTATTATGATCTAGGAAACTACTATTACTTTTAATCGCTCCGCCACCTTTAACAGACCATTGCCCCGTTAATGCCGGAAGACAAGCGACTGTACGAATGCACATACCACCATTATCATGGTGCTGCATTCCATTTCCAATTCGAATGAATGACGGTGATGTAGCACCGTACATTCTCGCTAATTTATAAATATCTTCCACCGCTACACCGCAAATCCCAGAAACAGTTTCCGGATCATACTGCTTCACATGTTCGCGAAGCTCTTCACTACCGACAGTATACGTTTTTAAAAAGCTCTCATCTACTATATTTTCAGCAAATAAAATATGCATCAACCCTAAGGCAAGCGCACTATCGGTTCCTGGTAAAATGGGAATAAACCAATCAGCTAAGCGCCCGGTTTGGTTTTTATGAACATCAATCACGACAATCTTCGCCCCATTTTTACGAGCTTTTTGAGCAAGTGCGACTTGATGCATGTTCGTGCTAACCGCATTTACGCCCCAAAAAATAAATAATTTCGTAT
>SKOL01000767.1 GCA_007120055.1 Anaerobacillus sp. | reverse complement strand
TTGCTCAAAGTTTGTTCTGTTACATGGTGTGGTGTTGCCATGACGACATAGTCAAATGTTTCAACAAGGCCACTTGAAAAAGTAAGCTCATATTGCTCGCCCTTTTTCTCTACTTTTACAACACCTGTACCTTTAACGATCGCATCTTCATCAAGATAACTTTCAACACCATCAACTAGAGATTGTAAACCACGCTTAAACGATAAAAACATCCCTTTCGGCTTTGCCTTCGGTACATTTTTCGGTTTAGGTGGCATTGATTTTTTCATCCCTAAAATGAGACTGCGATGTTTTTGTTCGACTTGGTGAAATTGTGGAAAAGTTGCCATTAAACTTAATTTATCAATATCCCCAGCATAAATTCCTGACAATAAAGGTTCAATTAAATTATCAACGACTTCATTCCCTAAACGCTTTCGAAAAAAGCTCCCTAAAGATATATCAACGTCTGGATCACTAGCTTTCGGTAAAACTAGGTCACCAGCAGCTCGTAACTTTCCGATCGGTGAAAGTAATCTCGTTGTTGCAAAAGGTGCCATTTGTGTTGGTATTCCCATAATCGCTCCACCCGGGATCGGGAAAAGTTTATTGTTGTTAAGAATAAAAGCTCCTCCCCCTCCGTTATTAACGAGCTCTCCTTCTAAACCAACTTCTTTAGCAAGTCTAGAGGCACTCTGTTTTCTCGCTAAAAATGAATCTGGGCCCATTTCAATAACAAAGCCGTTACGATAATCGGTCGTTATTTTTCCACCTAGTTTTGTCGATTTTTCAAAAAGGCGGTACTCACAATCTAAATTGTTCGCTAATATTTCTTTTTGCAAATAGTAGGCTACCGTAATCCCGGTAATTCCCCCTCCAATGATTGCTACTCTCTTTTTACTCATTAGCGCTCACTTTCTTTCAACTTTTTTGTGACGACATCAGCTAAACACTCAATAAACTTCGGCTTTGCATTTGGCATCTCTGGACGGTAATAACGAACACCTAACTCGTCTGTAACATCTTTACATTCAATATCGTTATCATAAAGAACTTCTAGGTGATCTGCGACAAATCCTACTGGGCAGTAAACAAATGATGTATATCCTTTTTCATTGTATAAGTCTCTCGTTAAATCTTGAACGTCTGGTCCAATCCACGGGTCCGGTGTGTTCCCTTCACTTTGCCAACCGATCGTATAATTTTTAATTCTTGCTGCTTTAGCAATCAAATCCGCAGTTTCTTGTAATTGCTCAGGATATGGGTCTCCATTTTGTAAAATCTTTTCTGGCAGACTATGTGCTGAAAAAATAACAACGGCCTTTTCCTGCTCTTCTTCAGTCATATTTTCCATTGTTTTATTAATGGCATCTGCCCAATATTCCGTAAATTTCGGGTGATCATACCAACTATCAATACTATGTATCGTAGGACCACCGATTTCTTCTGAATGCTCTTTGGCACGACCGTTATAAGATTTCACACTAAACGTCGAGTAATGTGGAGCTAAAACGATACTTACCGCCTCTTCGATCCCATCCTCTTTCATTTGTGCCACTGCATCTTCAATAAAAGGATCGATATGTTTTAAACCTAAATAAAGCTTAAATTGAACCTCATCATGAAGCTCATTTAACCTTATTTCTAACTCTTGCCCTTGTGCTTCGGTAATTTTTGCTAGCGGAGAAATACCACCGATCGCTTCATAACGTTCAGTTAGTTCATTTAACGCTTCTTCTGAAGGCTTTCTTCCACGTCTAATATGTGTATAATATGGCTCAATTTCCTCAACACTTCGAGGAGTGCCATAAGCCATGACAAGTAGCCCAATCGTTTTTTTAGACATTTCATTACACCTTTCTTTTTAAATGTACAATTTAAAATTGATAATGTAGAATTATTGAAAGATTCGCTTCGTAGCCGAAGCTTTCAACATTCTACATTATAAATTGTACATTTTTAATTATTTTTTCGCTGTATACTCATGAACGAACGCTGTTAATCGACGTAACGTATCAGGTTGGACTTCAGGGAATACCCCGTGCCCTAAGTTGAAAATAAAGCCACCATCGTGTTGTAATCCTTGATCTAAAATTTCCTTCGCACGAGCTTCAATAACATCCCATGGCGCAAGTAAAATGGCTGGATCTAAGTTTCCTTGAACCGCTTTTTTAATGCCACGCTCTCCTGCTTCTTTAATTGAAAGTCTCCAATCTAAACCTACTACATCTAAAGGAAGGTCATGCCACTCATTTGCTAAATGGCTTGCTCCTACACCGAACATAATTAATGGAACGTTCTCTTCTTTTAATGCAGTGAAAATTTTGTGCATTGCAGGTTTAATAAACGTACGATAGTCTTGAACGTTTAATGCACCTACCCAAGAATCAAAGATTTGGATTGCTTGTGAACCAGCTTTAATTTGTGACTTACAGTACGTGATCGTCATATCAGCTAGTTTGTCCATAAGTAAGAACCAGCTTTCAGGCTGAGAATACATAAACGCCTTTGTTTTATTATAGTTTTTTGACGGGCCACCTTCAATCATATAGCTTGCAAGTGTAAATGGCGCTCCACCAAATGAAATTAATGGCACTGTTAATTGTTCTTTTAAAAGCTTGATTGTATCGATAACGTAAGGTACATCTGCTTCAGGATTGATTGTGCCAAGTTTCTCTACATCTTGATGAGTACGTACTGGATTAGAAATCACCGGACCAATACCTGCTTTAATTTCTACATCAATTCCGATTGCCGGAAGTGGCGTCATAATATCTTTATATAAAATCGCCGCATCGTTATCGTACTGATCAACCGGAAGTTTTGTTACATAAGCACAAAGTTCTGGTTGGTGAGTGATTTCAAATAATGAATACTTTTCTTTAATTGCACGATACTCTGGTTGCGATCTCCCCGCTTGTCGCATATACCAAACTGGAACTCGTGAAACTTCTTCCCCTTTTACAGCTTTTAAAAAATTATCATTGAATGTTTGCGTTGTCATCTTTATCCTCACCCTTCTTATTTATCTTTCTCACAATGAATTTCATAATTACCTTAATCGAGCCATATCACATTAAATGTAGTTGCGAGCGGTTTAACGAAACTACATTTAGAACTTAATGGCGATAATATTGAATGATGAAATTCATTAAAATATGTATAAAATACATATATATTAACGTTTTTTTACTATTTATACTACTTTATTTACTATATACTTTCTCGGAATTACTGTATAGTTTTCTAACAAAGTTGTCATAAAATTGATGATTTTACATTTCAAAAAATGTTCAAATGTACAAAACCTTCATATGAAAGTATCGTCACCAACTATGATGAAAGGATGTACACTTTCCCTAACTTCGCTGTGAAGCAACTGACCTCAATCACATCTTGAGATACATCTTTGAATTTACTTCATCAGCTTTGCGACGAGTAACCACAGGAGCACCTTCTAACGAATCTCAGAGGCTCGCTCACGAAAGTGTCCACCTTTTTTCATACAAAACCTTACTCACAATTTTATCATAACGGCAAATTTACATTTAAAATGTGATATTACTAACATTTTTCTCCTCAAAAAGTGAATGTTCATAAAATCGCTAAATTTAAGCTCGGTCATTTAACCTTTAACCTGACTTATTTTTATCTTCTGGTTTTAGTTCTGGAAAGCGCTTATTTATTAAACTCAATGGTCCTCTTATAATCATATCTAACCATTCACTAAAGCGGTACGGTGCAAATGGAGAAGTATAATAAGTACCTACGCTTCGTAGTCCTACTAAATGAATATTAATAAATATGTACACGATAACAATCCCATACAAACCTAATGTTGCTGCGCTAAGCATCATTAAGAATCGAAGTAGTCGAAAAGCGATCGTAACATTATAAGCTGGAATTGCAAACGAGGCGATTGCCGTTAAAGCAACGACAATGACCATAATAGGGCTAACAATCCCGGCGCGAACAGCGGCATCACCAATAACGAGACCGCCGACAATTCCAATCGTTTGTCCAACCGCACGAGGTAAACGAACCCCCGCTTCTCGTAAAAGTTCAATAGTGATCTCCATAATGATCGCTTCAATAAATCCAGGAAAAGGCACTCCTTCGCGGGAACCTGCAATGGAAATCGCCATTAGCGTCGGTAACATCCCTTGGTGATACGACACCATCGAAATATAAATCGCCGGCAAAAACATCGCTAAAAAAGCAGCTAAATATCTAAGTAAACGAATAAACGAACTAATTTGCCAACGGTCATAGTAATCTTCAGGCGAGCGAAACAGCATATGAAAAGTCACTGGTGCCATTAAACTAAAAGGACTACCATCGTGTAAAACAACGACTTGACCGCTCATTAATGCTGCAACTGTTTTATCAGGTCGTTCCGTCCGTAACATTTGCGGAAAAACTGTTAAGACATTGTCTTCTATTAACTGCTCAAGTGTTCCTGTTTCTACGACTTGATCGGTGTCAACGCATGAAATCCGATAACGCATCTCATCAATATATCGTTGATTCGTAACCCCTTTTATATAAAGAAGTGCAAAATCACTTTTCGCCCGTCGACCTAATGTCCCAAATTGAACCGTTAAATTAGGATCCCTCACTCTACGGCGAATTTGTAAAATGTTTGTATGTAACGTTTCGACAAAACCGTCTCTGGGACCACGAACGACGATTTCACTTTCAGGCTCGGAGATACTTCTTTCATTAAATTGACGTGTTTCAAAAACAATTAACTCTTTAATACCATCAATGACGAGAATCGTTTCTCCTGATAAAAACGGCAACATTGCTTTTTCAAGTGAAGTTTCCGTCGTTAATTCCGATATTGTTACTACTTCCTCCTGTAAATAAGTTAAAAAATCTTTTTGATCATACCGTTTCACGTCCGTAAAATAGATTAAAGGACGGATTACATCTTGTTCAATACTGGCTGAATCACAAAGTCCATCTACAAAAAATAAGGTCGCACGAATTTTCTTGCCGATTAGAAAATCCCTTTGGATGATATCATCACTTTCACCGACGATATTATTTATTGATTGAACCGTTTCATCAATATCATCGGTAAATTCAATCTCAAATTCTTTTTCTTTTCTAACTTCGTCTGAATGCAGTTTTGAAAAAAGTTTTTTAAGCATCGCTTATCTCCTATGTTAATTGCTGTTTCGTCATATAATGTCTAATTTTCGCTTTGACACTAATTTCAATATTCGCATTGGAGAAGTAACCGTCCTCTCCGTCCCAATCATCTTCTACATCCTTCCAACGAGCATAGTTTTTCCGTTGAACCGTTTTATATAGTTCAAAAATATCTGCATGATACTCGTTTTGCATTTTCTCGACAATTTTGCTAGCTAATCTTTCTATTTCTTCTTCTAAAGCATCCTCAACTTTTTCAATCTCTTCTTGCTCTCCAATGTCTATTCCTTCTAACCAATTTTCTGTAAAAAAACCTTCCGCTTTAATTTCAATATGAAAATGATCTTCACCGTCTTTTTGCTCATACGTAAAAACAGAATCCATATTGTCGAGTTCAACAACAAAAAGGTTATCTTCTAAGCTTGCTTCAACAATCGCGTTTTCTGCTTCACCCCTAATTAAGTTATAACCTTCCATATCTACTTCACCGAGCCAACCGATAAGTTCATTGGTTTCCCCTAAGAAAACACCTGCTCCTGCGATGACAAAATCAGGAGCTACTTTATCAGTAATTCGCGGAACAATATAACTCTTTTGATCAACGACACATGTCGCTAATTCACCAATCGGTTTTGGAAAAGGCATCCCATGGGAAGCAGGATAATTATCTTGAATCATCTTAATTGAAAGCCCTGGCATCATCTCAAGTGGAAGCTTTTCCTCTAAGACGGCTGAACCTTTACCTTTTGATACAAAAACTAAAGTCGTTCGGCGCATTTCATGATCTCTAATATAAAGGTCGATAACTTTTGCAATCGCCCCGGTTTGAGCTATTTCTTCATTAATAATGATCGCTTTTAAGTGTTCGAAATTTAAACGTCGACTTCTTCTAGTAGAAATATGTCTGAGCGTCTTAAAATTCGTCCTTCCAACAGCGCTGATATTAAAGAAAGGGGTTTGTTCAAAAGCTAGTTCATCAGTAGCTGTGCCTGGAATTACGATTTGAAACGTCGTTTTATATAATTGTTGCGGATCGATGTTCTGTTCTTTTTTAAACTGCTTCTTATATTGTTCATAATCTTCTTCTTCAAGAGTATCGATCGCTAAAGCAATGACAAATCCAATTTCTTCAATTTCTGTTAAATCCCAACAAGAAGTTAACGTGAGCAACAATACAATCAATAGTAACCATTTTTTTTTCATTTACATCGCCTCACTATTCTCTTGCTGTTTCGACTTCTTTTTTATAAAGACATAAAAATAGCCACAAACTAAAGCAATACATGTCAATCCATAACCGAAATAGGATACATAATCCCCTAACATAAAAGCTTCTTGTATTGATACAGGAATAAATGTAATGATGAAAGCAAAAAACGTAATCGCTATCGCAATTGTCGACACCCGTGCTTTTTTTACAAATTCATCTTTAATGATTTTCGTTGCTAAAAAATGAACGATGGCCATCGTGTTAAAGATCGACATGATCCAAACCGTGATCATTAGTGGTTCAATTCTCTCAACTAAGCCTTCAATAATTTCAACTTCCTTCGCTAAAGCGACTAACGGAAAGGCAATGACCTTCGTGACCTCAAGACCGATGACCATGTAACAGATCACAACAATTATCAAATACAAAAAAGCAACAAAAGCAATACCCACATTTACGGTTGTTGCCTGCAAATCTTTTAACTTCATGTACGCTAAAAAGAAAAATAAAATTTCAATTCCTAAAAAAGAAAGTGTCGTTTCCTGAACTCCCATAATAATCGAAGCAATTCCTTCCGCAGCAATTGGTAAAATCGCTCCAAAACTCGCATCCTGTAAATTAAAAATAACGATTAAAGCAATAACGAAAACTACAAATGGAAAGAACATTAAATTTAAATGAACAATACCTTGCACTCCTTTTGTTACGGCATATGTTGTCGCTAAAAAAATAAATAATACGGTAACTTCTGACGGAGTCCGATCTAATAAATACATTCGCACGACAACCGTTAAAATTCTTGCTTCATAAGCGAGTAGCGTCACAAAATAACAAACAAATGCGATGCTAAATAGTTTACCAATCCACTTTGTGACCGATTGCTTCCCCCATAGACCGATGAACGATTTTCCAGGAAAGTGACGATGCAACCTAAATATCAACACAACGAGCACCATATTTAAGACGAGTCCTAAAATGATCGAGATCCATCCATCTGTCGTTTCCACCGCTACTGCAAGTGCTCTTGGTAACGTTAAAATCCCTACACCGATGACCATTGAAACAACAGTAATCGCCATTTCTAATTTTGAAATTTGATAACTATGCGGATTCAAACGATCACCTACTCACTTTCTGAATTTTGACTTTGCTCAAGCGCTTTACGCTGCTGTTGATTTTTCTCTTCCATCCACGGAAGTTTTATTTTTTTTTGGACCCAATCATTCACCTTTTGCAATGCAAACAAGAAAATAACAAATCCAACCGCTGTCCAAAATGAGCCTCGACTCGGAAGAAACCCTAACACTCTATCCAATAAGTCATCCATAAAAGTCTCCTAACATTCGTTTGGTAATGATAGTATTTTTCACCAGTTTATCCTTCAATATGTATATAGAGAAATAATCCCCTAAAAAAAGCTTGGTTTTTGCGTGTTTTTTTACTATTTATATCACGTAGCATCATCCGATCCTTTTATAAAGTTAACGAAAAAAAACTAGCGGAGAATTCCCCGCTAGTTACTGGTCAACTGAAAATAATGAAAAACTTGCTTGTGCTCGGTTTGAAGCATTTCCTTCGATATTTGTTTGTGGATTGTATGGTTTAACGACGTAATCTTTCATCGAAAATAAATTTACGCCACGGACGACATACTC